>CAJBVU010000045.1 GCA_903959115.1 uncultured Bacteroidota bacterium | reverse complement strand
GCCGCTCAAACAATACACAAACACCGGCTGCGACTTATCCAATTTTTCAATCCGAGCATCAAAATCCGCTCCATTATAATCAATATTTAATGCACCCGCCAAATGTCGCTCCCCAAACTCCCCCGGCGTTCTCACATCCAACAAAATCCTCTCACCCTCTGCAGCCAACTGTTTCTCGAATTCTTGAGGTCCCAACGATACCGATTTCTGTGCCTCGCCACTTCCACAAGACAACAAAGCAACCATCAAAAACATCAACCCACTCCTATAAATCTTTTCCATAATACAAAGATGTGTTCCATACCCCAAAGTTCAACATCGAATTCTTAATTTCACTCACCGAAAACTAGAAAAGATAATCCCTGCTACACGTTATCTTTGAAGAATGCATTCATTAAATTTCATTGCTGCATCCCAACACCCCAACCCAAATTTGATTTCGCATTGATCCGTCGCATTTGTATATGGTGCTTATTCCTTTTGGCCTCGTTGCCGATACACTTGTGTGCGCAGTCTGAATCACTAACCAAACGAATCTCTGTGAATTATGATGGGGCTGATTTCTTGGTCATCCTGAACCAAATTTCCCAACAGACAGAAATCCGTTTTGCCTATCAATCAAATATTCTACCCAAGAAAAATTCCTTTTCCGTACATATCACCAATACCCAGGCAAAAAAAGCCATCCGCGATATTCTACATCAACAAGGACTTGATTTTACCATCAATCCAGGAAATATCTTAGTGATTACAAAATGGTCGCATTCAAATCTCCCAACGTCCGATTCGCTCAATGCAAGTAAAAGCAATATCATCGCCGGAAGAATCACACAATCTGGAACCGGTGAACGCCTGGTGAAAGCTTACGTTTATCTTCCCCAACTCAACACTTTTCAACTGACCGATGAATTTGGGGTTTTCAGAATTCCCATCCGATTAAACCGCAGAAAATTCAACCTCACATCACTCAAAGACAATATAGACTCACTTTTACTCATTGTAACCTACCCCGGTTTTCAAACCCATTACGATACATTGTTTTACCAGCGTGATTATTTCTTGAATATTCAATTGCTGCCCCAATTGGAAAGGATTGAAACTACGTTTATTTCAGCAAAAAACGACATATCAAAACCCGGAGTGAAAATGGGTATGTCGGACCAATTTTATATTTCTGCCGCCAAATTGAACAAAATGCCCTCGTTACTTGGCGAGGCTGATGTTTTGCGTTCTCTTAGCCTCAACCCAGGTGTTGTGACAGGCTCAGAAGGCATGCTAGGAATGTATGTGAGGGGTGGCGCGGCCGACCAAAACTTGGTGATGCTAGATGAGGTTCCTGTGTTTAATGCTTACCATCTTTATGGGATGTTCGGTACTTTCAATAGCGACATTGTAAAAAGTGCACAAATGAACCGCGGTAGCTTCAATGCTGAATATGGCGGCAGATTAAGCAGCCTAATCACCGTACAAAGCATCGATGGAAACGAAAATCAATGGCAAGGAAATATATCCATCGGTTTGCTTACAAATAAAATCTTGGTCCACGGTCCCATTTGGAAAAACAGAACTACCATTGCCCTTGCCGTTCGACGATCCAATTTTGATTATCTAACTCAACCCATCGTTCAGGCGATTTTCAAGGAAAGCAACAACATTGATCTTTACAATTTTTACGATATTAATGCCAAACTAAACCATCGCTTTAGCGAAAAAAGCAGCCTATCATTTACCTATTATGCAGGTGGCGATAAAGCCTCTTTTATTGAAAGACATCGCGTAGTAAATTCCGAGAAAGAATACTCGCAAAAGAGAGAACAAAGCAACGGCTGGGGCAATCAAATTGCAAGTCTACGCTGGCAATATATGCCGAATAAAAAAACCCGATTCACAGCAAAAACACATATCAGCCAATACAATTTCAAACAATACAATGACTTTCATCTTAAGGTTAACTATCGAAGCGACACCATAAAAAAGGTTGATGATTACACATCGTACAATTTAACCAACGGTTTAAAAGACCTAGATGTCAGTGCAAAAGTCGATTTTCAACTGAATAAATCCCTTGGAATTAAGTTGGGTGGTGGCTACACGCAGCATACTTTTACGCCAGGCGATAGAACTCTTTACACCCAAATCGATAGTGTGAAAAGGTCTTATCAATACAACGACAAAAAGGTAATTACGCCAGAAATTTATAGTCACGCTCAAATCGAGTACCATCACCCCAAATTCGGCTATCTTGACCTAGGTATTCGAGTTACCTATTTTGGTTTGGGTGAGAAACAGTTCTATGTAAGACCCGAGCCAAGATTTAATTATCGCTACAAAATCAACCATCGGACTTGGATGAAAGCCTCCGCCTCGCAAAACATTCAATTCTTTCACCAATTGAATAATCTTGCAATGGGACTTCCTAGCGATTTGTGGGTGCCATCAGTGGCCGGGCTTGAACCTTCAAAAGCACGTCAGTCCGCCATTGGAATTACTCGGGCCGGCAAGAATTATCAACTGAGTTCAGAAATTTTTTACAAGAAATTCTATAACCTCCTTGAATACAAAGAGAATGCTGTGTATGCTACATCTGCAGTAAATTGGGAGCAAATGGTTACACAAGGCAACGGGGAAGCAAAAGGGATGGAGTTACTGATCGAAAAAACCTCGGGAAAACTTACCGGTTGGGTGACCTACACCTTGATGTATAATACCAGACAATTTGCTCAAATCAATCATGGAAGAGTCTTCCCTTCTCGCTACGATAGACGACACAATTTGAACCTAGTTGGGATTTATCAATTCTCAAAAAAGTTGTCTCTTAGCGGCACATGGACTTTTAACACTGGTTTTGCATATACCTTGCCGCAGGGGCTTTATCCTTCACCAACTGCCACAGATCCCTATGCCGAGATTTACATTTACGGTGACCGCAACAATGCTAGAGCTAGAGCCAATCATCGATTGGATCTTTCAGCACAGTATATCATAAAGAACAAGACATACCATCAAACTTGGTCATTCGGCATATATAATTGTTATAACCGCCAGAATCCATTTTTTATCACCGTGGCCTATAACCAACAAGGAAATAGAAGTCTTTATCAGCTGAGTCTACTGCCAATTATCCCACACTTAAATTATCAGATTACATTTTGATTGGACAGATACATATCAAATACCGTGATTATTATCGCCTAAAGAAGCTTTGGCTTATTGTCGTTCCCCTCTTTCTAATTCTGGGTTGTAGTCGCGAAATCCCACTACCCAAATCGGCCGAAATCGCAAATGGCCCCGTTATCCATATGTTCCTACAACCCGATTCGTCGATTGTTGCCAATTGTAGCAAAGTTGTAGGGATTTTAAATCCATTTGAACCTGAAATCAACGCCTCAATTACCATTGGGATCAATTCTAACCTGCCCTTCGCCCTCTCCATGAATAGTGCAGGTATATATGCTAACGCCATTGCCAAACTTACAGCACGCGATACAGCGGTTATTAAGTATCATTCAAGAACAGATTCATTTACGTTAATGCAGATTGTCCCTTCAAATATGGTATTTACCAAAACCGACACACTCACAGAGCCCATTGCAGGCATTGGGATTACGCAAGGGTTTAAAATTCAATTTCAAGACAGCGCGATCGATCAAAATTATTATCGCATTCAAGCCAAACGATTAATACGTAAATACAGTCGCGACAAAAACAACAACGTTATTGATAGCACGCAGTATTGGGAAACTATGCGCATCGATGGAAATGATTTACCCTTTGTTAGGAACAATTATAACAATTACACAGAACAAGAAATTCTCTTCAGAGATGAGACATTTAACGGCGTATTGTCAACTTTCCATTTCTACAATTTACTGCCGAACCCAAATAACGACATTGAAAAAACGTTGCGCGTAAGTATCACGTTGGAAAATCTCAGTAAGCCTTTGTACGATTACTACAATTCTAGAGCAGCCCACCTTTGGTCGCAGAAATCAATTACCCAATTGCCAGGGCCACTAACTGGTAATATTCCCAATGGATTTGGCGTAATAGGGGCCTTTACAAGTTGTAGCTGGGTGATTGAATATCAATAATCCTTCAAACCCGAATTTATAAACGGAAATGTGCCGTAATCACTGTGGGTGGTCGCAATCTCAAAGCTGAACTCGTACCAAGCAAGAACATCGCCTGTGTTTCCATACTTAAGGAGACCAATTCCCCGCATCGATATTCAAATCCCCAATGCATTTGACCTAATAAATTCACCTCGGTGGTGCTAAAGAAAAAATCAGACTGGGTAGGATCCTCGAATATTTCTAAGCCCACTCCACCGCCATAAAAGTAATGCCATTTTCCATTCAGTCTCCTTCGGGTATCATAATCCAATCGACCGCCGAACCAGTGAAATCCATCACCTCCATCAACATCAAAACCTACATTCACTCGATATCCAGAATTCCGTCGATAGGAACGATAGCTTACCGCATACATGTTCTGTTGAAGTGGAATTGCGTTGAATGGTAAAATTTGACCCAGTAAAAAACTCGTGTTAAAACCTAAATATGTTTGCTTTACAGCACGCCTACTTAGATTTACATTGTTAAAACTCTCATACGCATTCTTCGTTGGGGTGGGAGTTGGTGTGATTACCCGTACCGTTGGGACAGCGGTAGGGGCTGGACTCACAGAAGGTTTCACCGTGTCTTTCGGCGTTGCCGACATTCCATCGTATTGCGCACTGAGAACATTTAACGCCCCGATTGATACAATTGCTATGTATTTCCTGAATTCCATTGAATTAGAATTTAATTGTCAAAAACAAAGCAATGGGAACCATTGGTACAATTTTATAATTATTCTTATTCTCTAACGTGGAAATAGATCCGTTCACGGAAAAAGTTCGGTCAGTTCGGGAGTACTGCGCATTCAATAACGCTTCCGTATAGATGGCGATTCGATCCTGAAATCTCCACCCAAACCCACAAATCCCTCCAACACTACCTCCGTACTCCGTAGCATCGGTAATGGAAGTGATCGGTTTGCCTAAATCATTGAATTGGGTTGCCTCACTATGTGTTTGACGAAATATTCCGCGGGTATCAATACCGCCATAAATAAAAGCGCCTTGCTGCAATTCTGTCCGCCACTCACGACCTAAAACCAACGATGCCCAATTCTCTACACTCATCCTGTCTGGAAAGTTCGTTTGAGAACTTGATCGAAATCCATTCAAACCCATACGCCATGCTGCACCTTGGTCGGCATCCACTTTACGGAGCATAATTAAATACGGATCGTCGTTTAGATTTCTGCTCACATTCCCTGTGAATCTCGACAATGCCAATGTGACATTGGTTGAGAATTCCCACTTGGTTTTCATTTTCATAAGTGAAACCGGACGACTCTGATCGTTTGCGGTATCACTACTTATTTTCTTTGGACCATCAATAGATGCATCATTGGAAGAGCTACTCTGGGCACCTAATTCCATTGTGTTAACTAAAAGACAAAAAATGAAAATAATCTGTCTAAAATTTCCCATGTTCATGTTTCTCATAATACAATACTAAATTAGTTTTCTTCTGGCAAAATTCTTAGCTCAACCTCTTCTATTCTTGCTCCAATTAGCGTTTTTATTACAAATTCAAATACTCCATGATGAATTACCTCCCCAACAGATGGAATTCTTTCAGAGCAAAAAATAATATATCCCCCCAAAGTATGGTATTCCCCTTCCGGAATTTCTAAACCATAAGTTTCATTTAAATAATCCACCTCCAAACGAGCACTAAACAAAAAATGCTGCTCGCCCAACTTAGTTTCAACCCTATCCTCAACGTCAAACTCGTCCTCTATCTCTCCTACAATTTCTTCCATAATATCCTCAACCGAAACCATACCCGCCGTACCACCAAACTCATCTACAACCAAAGCAATACTCTTCTTTTCCTGAATGAAATTGCGCAACATGTCGTGCGCTTGCAAACTTTCATTAACAAAAATCACTGGCCTAATTACGCTTTGAACCGATTTTGGGTCGTGAAACAAATCACTGTGATGAACAAACCCAATTACATGGTCGATGTTTCCCTTGTATACCAGAATCTTAGAATGGGCTGAATCAACAAATCTCGCTCGCAACACATCTACAGAATCACTCACATCCACACCTATCAATTCTGTTCGATGCACCATAAAATCTTTCACCTTAGCATCGCTAAAATCCAACGCATTACGGAAAACCTCTGTATCAATTTCAACAGAATCCACATTCCCCGCATTTTCCAAAGAAGCGATGTAATTATCCAAATCCACCTTAGAAAATACCTGCGTATTTTCAGTGATTTCAGTTTTTGTGAATATTTTTAATAAGAATGCGGAAATTCCTTTAACCACTTTAATCAAGGGCCACATTAAAGTGTGAGCAACCTTAAAAATACCAATTAGTCCAAAGATCAACTTGTCTGCATACAACTTAAAAAAGGTTTTTGGCAGGTACTCAGCAATTACCAAAACAATCAATGTACTGCAAAGGGTAACCATGAAAAACCGCAGCAACTCAGAATTCATCCATGCCACACCGTGAAATGATGTATCCAAAATTTCACCCATATAAATGCCATAAATCACTAAGCCAAGGTTGTTGCCTACCAAGACAGTACTAATAAAGTCACTCGGATTTTTTACATACTTAGATAGCCACTTTCCACTTGTGCTATTTTCCTTAGACCTTAGTTCTATGCGCAACCGGGAGGCCGATAAAAACGCGATCTCCATGCCGGAAAAAAAAGAAATAACCACCAATGAAAATACCACCACCAACCAAGCGTTGGCATCCACCATCATTAAACTCAATATCGAAGGAGGGTCTATCATATTATACAAAGATACCATCGAAAATATGGCAAAAATCGCAAGAAGCAAATTTCATGTTGTATTCGGCGCCTATCTTTGCCCTATGATTCGTATTGGTATCATTGGAGGAGGCCAATTGGGTATGATGAGCATCGAAGCCAAATACCAATCCCTGCCCGTTGAATTTACAGTTTTAGAGCAATCCATCGACTGCCCAGCAGCCGCAGTAACTAACAATTTTGTTTCGGGTAGCCTTCAAAATGCCAATGATATCCAAATATTGGCCAGCCAAAGCGACGTACTAACTTGGGAAATTGAACACATCAATGTGGATGCACTCATTGCATTAGAAAAAGAAGGAAAAACCATCATCCCAAAACCCTCTGTTCTGAAAACAATCCAAGACAAAGGAATCCAAAAACAGTTTTTTACCCATCACAACATTCCCACAGCGCCATACATCCTTGCCAATATCAACCAAATTACCCCGCAACAATTGGATCAATTCCCCGGGGAAAAAGTGGTTCTGAAAACCCGAACGGGCGGATACGATGGGAAAGGCGTGAGCATCGTTTCAAAATCTCAACTCCCCCACGAATCCCCATTCCAAGGCGATGTACTCATAGAGTCGTTTATCCCAAATGCCCTAGAAATCGCCATCATCGTTGCCATCGGCCAAGACGGTGAACACGCCGTTTATCCAGCCATCGAAATGTATTTCAACCCCAAAAGTAACTTGGTTGAATTCCTGTTTTCGCCCGCTCGCATCAGCCCAGAAATCGAAGCCAAAGCACAAGAAATCAGCTTAAAATGCATTCAAAAACTCAATTCGCCAGGCCTATTTGCCGTGGAATTGTTCCTTACCCCCGATAACCAAATTCTCGTCAACGAAATCGCTCCGCGACCACATAACAGTGGACACCATACCATCGAAGGCTGCTACTGCTCACAATTTGAACAGTTCCTGCGTATCCTTTCTGGCGCTCCCCTAGGCGATACCTCACTCATCCAACCCGCCGCCATGATCAATATCGTTGGCCCCGAAAATATTGCCGGACCCTACCACCTCCAAAATGAAAAAGAACTCACCGCCAATGGCGATGTCTTCATTCATATGTATAGAAAGTCAGAAACTCGTCCGCATAGAAAACTCGGACATGCCACAGTGATCGCAGACACGCTAGAAGAACTCCTACCAAAAGCAGAAGAACTGCGCCGTCAATTAGTAATTATTGCAGATTAATAAATCCCGACCTTAAACAGTCATGATTTCCTTTTCCTTGTTTTCCAACAAGTCGTCGGTCTTTTTGATATAGCTGTCAACTACCTTCTGAACCCTGTCCTCGCCCACTTTCGCATCGTCCTCGCTCAACCCATCCTTTTCCAATTTCTTGATTCTCTCGTTTGCATCCTTGCGCAAATTGCGGATGCCAATCTTAGAATTCTCCGACTCCGATTTCGCGCGTTTTACCAACTCTTTCCTGCGTTCCTCAGTTACCGGTGGAATGCTGATACGAATAAATTCGCCATCGTTCTGCGGCGCAAAACCCAAATTTGAGTTGATAATGGCCGTTTCAATCGGACGAATTAATGATTTATCCCAAGGCTGAATCGCCAACGTACGAGAATCTGGTGTATTCACATTCGCCACCTGGGCCAAAGGCGTCAATGCACCATAATATTCAACCATCACACTTTCCAACATGGCTGGACTTGCCTTGCCCGCGCGAATGCGAGAAAATTCCGTAGCTGTGTGCTGAAGGTTCTTTTCCAACTGATCAGTCAACTGATCGATAACTTCATTCAATGTGCTCATATCAATTATTCAACGAATTTAACAAATATTCAATCCCTTTTCAAAACGTATCCAAACTCAATACGCCCGATCTTTTTTTCCTTCGATATAATAAACGTATGCCCTGTTTGCCACTTGATTGCCACCCGGTGTAGGATAATCCCCAGTGAAATACCAATCTCCCGCATCGTTCGGACAAGCCTCGTGAAGGTTATCAACCGACTGAAACAAAATATCAAACTCAGCACGCAAATCAGCCGGCCTTAACATCTCAGCAATCTTTTTGCTCACCTCTGCATCCGTTAAAGGTGCATAAATATCCTTAACCACACAACGCTGTTCCTCCGCCGGTTTTTCTAATTCCAACTTCGCCGCCGCATAAGTATCGCGCAAAATCTCCCCCAACCCCTTATCCTTCAACAAAGCAACCGCCGCCGAAAAAGCAGCAAAGTCACCCATTCTACTCATATCAATGCCGTAACAATCTGGATATCTAATCTGTGGCGCTGAACTCACCAAAATAATGCGCTTCGGTTCCAAACGATCCAAAATGCGTAAAATACTCTTCTTCAACGTGGTTCCCCTAACAACACTGTCGTCCATGATCACCAACGTATCATTCCAACTCTTCACAACCCCGTAAGTGATATCGTAAACATGCCCCACCAAATCATCACGGTCCGTATCATTGGTGATAAAAGTGCGCATCTTAACGTCCTTCACCAAAATCTTCTCTCTTCGAGGACGCCAACTCAAAATCTCCCTCACCTTCTCAGGCTCATTCTTCACGTCAATCTTAGAAAGTGCATCCGCTTGCAAATCCCTACGAATCTCATGAATGCCATCAATCAAACCGTAAAAACTCGTTGCCGCCGTATTCGGAACATAGCTAAATACAGTATTAACCAAATCGTTATCCAACAAATCCATCACAGGCCTGGCCAACAATCGACCCAATTCTTTACGCTCGTGATAAATCGCTTGGTCATTGCCACGACTGAAATAAATCCGCTCAAAACTGCAACTCTTACGCTCTACAGGATCCAAGATATTCACCTCTTCCACATCGCCATCTCTCTTCACTATCAATGCATTACCCGGTCCCAATTCTTGAACCTGCTCCGGATAAATATTAAATGCCGTTTGAATCGCCGCCCGTTCACTGGCAACCACCACAACCTCATCGTCGATGTAATAATGGGAAGGACGAATACCCGCTGGATCCCTGATAATAAACGCATCGCCATGACCCAACATACCAATCATATTGTAACCACCGTCCACGTTTTTAAAGCTTCGCTTTAAAATGTTCGTCAACGATAACTCCTGCTTAATCTTCTCCGTAATCTCCAAATTGGAGTAGCCCTGGGACTTAAAAATGCCAAATAATCGCTGATTCTCCTCGTCGATGAAATGGCCAATCTTCTCCAACATCAACACGTTATCGCTCTTCTCCTTGGGCTGCTGACCCAAATCAATCAAAGCATTAAACAACTCATCGGTATTGGTGATGTTATAATTGCCCGCCAACATCAAATTCCTCGCCATCCAATTGTTCTGACGTAAGAAAGGATGTATGTTTTCGATGCTGTTTCCGCCGTAAGTGCCGTATCGCAAATGGCCCAACAACATCTCACCGGCATAGGGGTAATTCTGACGTAAGTATTCCGCATCGTTGCGAAACTCCAAAGGAATCTCGTTTAACGCTTCACCCACCTCTTCAAAAATGTCGATTATTGCTGTTTTGCTCGCGCTCCGCTTTCTTGCCAAATAGCGAGCCCCATACTCGGGATGCAATTTCACAACCCCCATCCCCGCACCGTCTTGACCTCGGTTTAGCTGTTTGGTCATGAGATATTGTAGCTTGGCTAAGCCATACCAATATGTGCCATATTTTTCTCGGTAGTACTCCAACGGTTTTCTCAACCGAATGAAAGCAACACCGCACTCATGTTTTATCGCGTCACTCATGGAAGTTGTGCA
Organism: uncultured Bacteroidota bacterium; assembly: GCA_903959115.1. Classification (GTDB taxonomy): domain Bacteria; phylum Bacteroidota; class Bacteroidia; order NS11-12g; family UBA955; genus UBA955. The sequence goes on along the minus strand of CAJBVU010000045.1, from coordinate 463 downwards.
GCAAAGTTAAGTGTTCGATGCGATGAACTTTTAGCAAAAGTTGCAAAAAGTTTGCGAGATGATAAATGACATAAAAAATGCGTTAACTATCGTTTACTTTTGCCATACCGACAATCATTTCGGTATACCTTAACAAGCATAAAACATCGCCATGGAAATTCGTAAACCATTTAATCTACAAGCTTGGATCGCAGAAAACCGACACCTCCTTAAGCCACCCGTTGCAAACAAGAATCTTTACCCAGAGGGAAGCGATTATATCGTGATGGTTGTGGGCGGACCCAATGCGCGAAAAGATTATCACTACAATGAAACCGAAGAGCTTTTCTATCAATTGGAAGGTGAAATCACGGTAAAAACCCAGCAGAATGGCGAACGCGTAGATGTAAAAATGGGCCCCGGAGACATGTTCCTTCTACCACCAAAAGTGCCACACAGCCCCGGAAGAACAGAGGGCAGCATT
>CAJBVU010000044.1 GCA_903959115.1 uncultured Bacteroidota bacterium | reverse complement strand
CCAAGGACGCAAAACGTTGTATTTGCTAGTATTCCATGGTTGAGGAATTATATTACGATGGGCGTTTATTATTTAGTGGAGAAGTCGAAATAAGAGTAAAAAACAAGGCTTTTTTGATTTTTCAACCCTAGCAAGTCGCCTAACTTTAGGAAAACCAATGTTTACCGCTTAAATTTGCTAGTAAACTGCATACATGAAACGCTTTAAAACAACTTTGGTCATCTTGATTGCGTTGGGATCTTTTGCTAATGCATCAGCCCAAGCAAAAAAAAGATTTAAAGGAAAACCCATTGAAGCGGGTATCACCCTTGGTGGCTCCAATTACATGGGCGATTTGTCCAAAGGTATAGCAACGAACGAAACGCACTTGATGGGTGGCCTTATTTGTAGGTTCAATTACAATGATTTTATTACACTGCGGGGAAATGCAGTTTTTGGTCAAATCAGTGGTAATGATCAAAATTTCAAAAGCGAAATTGCTTTTCAGCATTTGGATCAAGCTGGCAATCCGTTGGATATCACACGCGGTCAACGCAATTTGAATTTTAAGAGCAACCTGGTTGAATTTTCTGCAATCGGCGAATGGAATATTTTGGGATTCCAAGAAACTACGCGAGCAACACCAGCCACACCATTTTTATTTGCTGGAATAGGTGTTTTTAAGTTCAATCCGCGCACGCAATTCAATTATATGCCAGGAATGGTTGATGCTCAAGGACAAGCTTTACATAACGTACAGTTGGAGCAGTATGATAAAGAGTGGATAGAATTACAAACCTTGGGCACAGAAGGTCAGGGAACTACAAAATACAATGATCGCAAGCGTTATAATCTTACCCAAGTTTCAATTCCTTTGGGTATAGGGTACAAGCAGCAAGTGGACGAATTTTGGGCTTGGGGGATTGAACTTGGAGCGAGAAAAACATTCACTGATTATTTGGATGACGTTAGTTTAGACTATGTTGATGATCAAATTGTGGGAGGTGCCAATGGCTTTTTGTCCGCGGCATTGAAAGATAGAAGTTCAGAGCAAATAGATCCATCAACTGGTTTACCATATGAAAGATTTTATATGGGTAATCCTAGGGGTTCAACCAAGGGTTCGGACTGGTATATGTTTTTGAACGTTACCATTACCCGCAAAATTATTGGTGGTAAAACCGTTTGTTTCTCATTTTAACTTTGAAAAAACTCGTAGGGGTTATTATTTCCATTGCGATGGCATTTTTGCCTTCTGTACTGCATGCTCAGAAGTATTTTTCTGGACACAATGAATGGGGATTTGCCACTGGGTTGAGCAATTATTATGGTGATTTTAGTAAGGGTTTAAATACAAAGCACTTTAAACCATCCGGTGCAATTTATCAGAAGTATAATTTCAGCAGCTATTTTGCCCTGAGAAATCAGATTTCCTATTTGGAAATTGAGGGAACATCATCTGATATCAAAGGACTTGTTTTCCAAAATTTGAATTTCCAATCAAAAATCTATGAAGCCAGTAGTATGGTGGAATTTAATTTTCATCCCTTTGGTATGAACATCAACGACGGGGTTGCAACGCCATATTTTTTGTTGGGCTTATCGGGGTTTTGGTTTGATCCATATCGACTTGATAAAGAGGACGTCAATTTGCGAAATATGCGCACCGAGCAGCAAAAACGTTCATATAGTCAGTTACAACCAAGTATTCCAATCGGTTTTGGTGTAAAGACAAGGGCCAGCAATCGAAAAAATTCTGGAGGATGGATTGTAGGCGCAGAAGTAATCTTTAGAAAAACGTTCACCGACTATTTGGATGATACCCGGAAATCATACGGTGATTTCAAGACAATTTCGGAACAACAAGGAATTGGAAGCGCTGAATATTCGCAGGCTCAGGTGCTAACTGGAGGGGGGAAATTGGCTCAAGGAACGATGCGCGGCGATACGCATTTGAAGGATTGGTATTATTTTATGGGTTTAACCTTCGCTTATAGGTTTACTCCACAAGTTTGTAGGTAAATTTGCAGTTCTGTGAGTGATCTTTTAACCCAATATCAAATAAACCCAGATCGTGTCCCTCAGCACGTTGCTATCATCATGGATGGGAACGGAAGATGGGCAAAGCAGAAAGGCCATTTGCGTATTTTTGGGCATAGGCAAGGTGTAAAAGCCGTTCGTTCAGCCATTGAATCTGCTGCGGAGATGGGGGTTAAGTATCTCACATTGTATGCTTTTTCTACCGAAAATTGGACAAGGCCAGAGCAAGAAGTGAACGCACTCATGGAATTGTTGGTAAACACAATTGAGTCTGAGTTGCCAACGCTGATGAAGAATAATATAAAATTGGCCACCATTGGAGATTTGGGGAAATTACCAAAGAAATGTCAAGCACAATTGGAAAAAACCAAAGCTAAAACAGCTGAAAACAATGCTCTTACCTTGGTTTTGGCATTAAGTTATAGTGGAAGGTGGGATATTATTGAGGCGGTCAAGAGAATTGCTACCGATGTAAATGAGGGGAAATTGTCGCCTGAGAATATCAATGACGGTATTTTAGACAAGGCGCTGAGTACATCTTGTTTTCCCAACCCAGATTTATTGGTTCGCACCAGTGGTGAGCAAAGAATCAGTAATTTCTTGTTGTGGGAGTTGGCATACAGTGAATTGTATTTTACTCCGGTTTTGTGGCCTGATTTTACAAAAGACGACTTTTATAAGGCAATCGTCGAATATCAAGGCAGAGAACGCCGTTTTGGAAAAACTAGTGAGCAAATTGCGTAAGAATTGAAAAAGGGATTTATCATAGCATTGGCCTGTTGGCTTACGAATGGCTTATTGGGTCAAACAGCCGATAGTTTCTATCGAAATGCACCGGTCATTGGTTATGATTTTATTGAGCCAACTATCTATAAAATTCGAAATATAGTAGCCTACGAAGTCAACAATAAACCGTTTTCAAGATCCAATACAATTTTTGGGACAGGTCTAGCAGTAGGTCAAGAAATTAGAATACCTGGTCCTGAAATCAGAAATGCCATTCAGAAAATTTGGGAACTGGAGTATTTCAGTGATGTCCAAGTGTTTTTTCAAACCGCAGACGACGGTACGGTTGTGGTTCAATTTAGGGTAGAGGAACAGCCACGTTTGGCGGGTCACCGGTTTATTAACTTGAGCAACGCGAATGCAAAGACATTAAAGGATGAAGTGGGATTGAAACAAGGGATGTACATCACCCCTGATTTAATAAATCAAAGCAAATCAAAAATTATCTCTTATTACAAAGACAAAGGTTTTTATAACGCAAAGGTTGATGTATTAAGAAGACAAGGTTTTAAAAGAGGTGCCAACGATAGTATTGTCGTTATGCCTGGATACGAGAACTTCGATTTTGACGTGAAACCCGGCCTAAAAGTAAAGGTAGAAAGGATTGAATTCACCGGTAATGAGAAGATGAAAGATGAAGATTTGATCTATCAAATTAAAGATCTTAAACCACGTTATCGCAAGTTTAAATTTTGGGCATCATCCAAATACATTGATTCTAAGTTTGAAGAGGAGAGGACTCGTATCATCAAGTATTATTTGACAAAGGGTTACAGAGATGCTAGGATTATCTACGACAGTGTTCAATTGATTTCTGAGAATCGTCTCGTACTTCACATACATCTGTATGAAGGAAGTCAGTACCGATTTGGAAAAATTTCGTGGAAGGGCAATTTAAAATATCGCACGGGCTTGCTGGATACGATGTTGTCGATCAAGAAGGGTGATTTATTTAATCAGACTTTACTCAATGAGAAGTTGAGTGCGAATTTAAATGGTTACGACATTTCAAGTCTTTATATGGATGATGGATATCTATCGTTTCAAATCCAACCGATGGAAGTGGGTGTGAAAGGAGACAGCATCGACATTGACATCATGATAAGTGAGGGCTTACGGGCCACGATTGGTAAGGTTTATTGGAAGGGGAACACAAAGACATCAGATCGGGTAATTCAGCGTGAGGTGAGAACCAAGCCGGGTGATGTTTTTTCTAGAAGTGATATTCAACGAACGATGAGAGATTTGGGTGCTTTGGGACTTTTTGACCCTGCCCAAATGAACGTGAATCCCAAGACAAATCCTGGTGATGGTACTGTTGATATAGAATATATTCTGGCAGAAAAGCCTTCGGATCAGATAGAGTTGAGCGGTGGATATGGAGGAAACGGGTTTAGTAGAACACCCACTTTGATAGGAACCGCGGGTATTATGTTGAACAATTTTAGTCGACGTAAACTGCTGAGTCCTGAGACATGGAGTCCAGTTCCAACGGGGGATGGACAAAAATTGAGTTTACGTGCTCAGAGCAACGGGGCCAATTATCAAGGGTATACCTTTTCATTCACTGAGCCTTGGTTTGGTGGAAAGAAGCCTAATAATTTGAGTGTTATGATGAATCATACGGTGAATAGTTTTGATTATCGCTTGAAAACAGATCCTTTGCATCAATCATTGACATCAACAACGTATTTAGTAAACTTTGGAAAGAGATTAAAATGGCCGGATGATTTCTTTAATATTTCATTGTCCATGAGTTTCCAGAAGTATAGCATGAAAAACATGGATGGTGGCTTTTATGGCTTCCCTAAGGGCTTTAACGGAATATCGTACAATCCTTCAACCACATTTGAAATTACCCGAAATTCTTTGAGCGACTTTACCTATCCTATGTCGGGCAGTAAGTTCATGTTCTCCACTCAGGCCACACCTCCTCTGTCGTTAATGAATGGCAAGGATTATAGCAAAATGAGTTTGAATGAGCGCTATAAATGGGCGGAGTTCTATAAGTGTAAATTGGATGTAGAATGGTATACACCTGTGTACAAGAAATTGGTTGTTATGGCCAAAGCTAGAATGGGATTTTTGGGTGCTTACAATCCTAAATTGGGATTGACATTCTTTGAGCGTTTTCAGGTGGGTGGAGCTGGAGTATTTGGTTTTAATATTGCGGCCACAGAGATTATTTCTCAGCGCGGATACGACAACTATACGATTTCTCAGACGGCGATGGGTGCCCAGGCGGGTGCTCCGATTTTCAATAAATTCACTGTTGAATTGAGGCAGGCGATTACGAACAGTCAAACCGCTACCGTGTATGTATTGGCCTTTGCTGAAGCGGGCGACGCTTGGTCGAGTATCAATAAATACAATCCATTCCAGCTAAAGCGCGCTGCGGGTGTTGGCGTTCGATTGTTTATGCCAATGTTTGGCTTGATAGGTTTAGATTGGGCCTATGGATTTGACTATAAGCAAGTTCCAGCAAGTGGAAAGGCCACCCAGGTGCACTTCTTTATCGGACAGCAATTCTAATCAACGCAGAATTACAGATCAAATTTGATTCCCTGAGCTAGGGGCAGTGTTTTGCCGTAATTGATAGTATTTGTTTGACGGCGCATATAGGCTTTCCAAGCATCGGATCCACTTTCGCGACCGCCGCCGGTTTCCTTTTCTCCACCGAATGCTCCACCGATTTCGGCGCCTGAGGTACCAATATTGACATTGGCAATTCCGCAATCTGATCCCCATGCACTTAGGAACTGTTCCGCATCTTGCAAGTTATTGGTGAATATGGCACTCGATAGTCCTTGTCGTACCCCATTTTGCAACGCAATTGCCTCGTCTAAGGTATCGTATTGCATCAAATAAAGAATGGGAGCGAAGGTTTCGTGTTGAACGATTTCGAAGTGATTTTGGGCTTCGCAGAGGGTTGGTTTTACATAGCAACCGCTTGCATACTCGTTGCCCGATAATACTTCAGCACCGTAAAGCACTTTACCACCTTCGGATTTTAGCTTTTCGATGGATTCTAAGTAGGCGTTTACCGCATCTTGGTCGATGAGGGGCCCAACGTGATTATTTTCATCGAGGGGGTTTCCAATTCTCAGCTGACCGTAGGCGCGAATCAATTTCTCTTTTACATCTTGATAGATGCTGCTATGGATTATGAGTCGTCTTGTGGTTGTGCAACGCTGACCGGCTGTACCAACGGCACCAAACACGATGGCAACCATGGCCATTTCTAGGTTGGCTTCGGGTGTAAGGATGATGGCGTTGTTTCCACCGAGTTCTAGGATGGATTTTCCAAGGCGTTTTCCAACAACTTCAGCGACGCGTTTTCCCATTCTTGTGCTTCCGGTGGCACTAATAAGGGGTATGCGTTCGTCGTGACTCATGGCTTCGCCAATTTCTTTATCGCCTTGTACGAGGCAGAAAATTCCTTCGGGGAGGTCGTTTGCTTTGAGCACAGACTGAAGAATATTTTGCACTGCTGCACCGCTGGCTGGTGTTTTTTCTGAGGGTTTCCATATGCAAACGTTACCGCAGATGGCGGCGAGCATGGCATTCCATGACCAGACGGCCACGGGGAAGTTGAACGCGCTTACGATGCCAACAATGCCTAGTGGATGCCACTGTTCGTACATTCTGTGATTGGGGCGTTCCGAGTGCATGGTAAGTCCGTGAAGCTGGCGGCTTAGTCCGACTGCAAAATCGCAGATATCGATCATTTCTTGGACTTCACCGAGGCCTTCTTGGAGGCTTTTACCCATTTCATAGCTTACAAGTGCACCGAGATTTGCTTTGTTTGCACGGAGGGCATCGCCGATTTGGCGGACGATTTCCCCGCGCTTTGGCGCGGGGAAATGACGCCAAACGGCGAACGCCGCCTGGGCGGTTTCCACCACTTCATTGTATGCCTTGGTATCTGAGAACTCAACCGTTGTGATTGGTTTTGCATCAACAGGAGAGAAGATATTTCTTGTGCGTGGCTGGTTGACATGGATTGAATTTAAACCAGTGCTTGCGGGCGACAATGTGCTGCCAATGCCCAAATCAGATAGTATTTGTTGGATATTCATGAAATCAGTATTACAAAGGTAATAGGGAATCAACTTTCTTTTTTCATCACCAAATAAACCCCAACTAGCGAAAGTAGCAATCCTACAATCATATTCCAATGGATGGGCTCTTGGTCAAATAACCCCCAAGCCACGGCTACAATGGGAATCACAAAAGTATTGGTAGATGCAACAACGGCGGTGGTGTGTTCAATGAGGTAGTTAAACATGATCATCGACAATGCGGAGCCTATTATTCCCAAAATACAAATGCATAAGAGTGCAAATTGATTGTCGGGCAGAAAATTGCCGGGAGTTACAGCAGTATGCATCTGGTAACTATCAATGGCACCGGTTTTCCAAAGAACAAACGCATACATGATCCCCATGAAGAAAAAGGGAAATGCAGTTTTTGCCATAGGTGGAATGTTTGCAAGCCGTATTTTGATCAAATTGATGTTATAGCCATAAAGAACGGCGGCACTCAATGCCATCAATGCACCCGATAAATTGATTTCCATGCCTTCTTGACCTAGGATGGAT
>CAJBVU010000043.1 GCA_903959115.1 uncultured Bacteroidota bacterium | reverse complement strand
CATCGTTCACTACGACCATAAAAATGCAGAGAAAAACGATGTCCTTTTTGGCACAAAAGCCTACGATCCCTTGTTTGATTTTGGACATGGACTGAGTTATACCACCTTTACAATGAGCGACCTCAATATTAGCGAGGCGGAATTTCCTTCGGTGATTAAAGCTGGCACTCCCATCGAAAAAAACCTCGATGGAAAAGGGTATCAATGTCGCGTGAAAATTACCAATACCGGAAAATTAGCCGGTAAAGAAGTCGTTCAAGTATACTACCGCGATGAGTACGCAAGCATCACCCCAAGCAGCAAAAAGCTTTGTGGATTTGTCAAAACTCCGCTTCTACAACCTGGCGAAAGCTACCTAGCCGACATTTGGATTCCGCTCGCAAACCTAAGTTTTATTAGCAAAGACCTTCAACGAATCATCGAACCCGGCGACGTAACCCTTATGGTTGGACAGCTGAACCAAACAATTACCCTCAAGTAAATCAAAATGAAAGACAGCATTATCCCCCGCCCCGCAAGAAAAAATTGGCTAATCAATGCCGGCATCGCAGGATTAATTGCCTTGGCGGCAGTTGGAACCTCTTGTGAGCAATCCGATCCGCCAACAGGCAAACACGTGATCAAGGATTCGGGCGATCTCATTTTCTCAGGTTATGGATGGAAAATCAAATCGAGCACTTTCCCCGTTGGCCCTGGCCCCTGCTATTTCAATGGCGATAGCTGCGTTTGGGTGGATAAACAAGGCAGATTACACATGCAAATTGCATACATCAATGGCAAATGGCAAAGCAGTGAAATTATCAATACGGCCAATACCGGTTATGGAACTTATATTTTTACCGTAGATAGCGACATCTCTAATTTTAATGATCGCGTAGTTCTTGGATTATTCACTTGGGACAATAATACCTTTATTGACCAGGGCAATAGCGAAGTGGATATTGAGTTTGCGAAGTGGTTTAAAGCATCGGACACACTAATGCTCACCACTTCGGTGCAGCCCGTTTCCTTTGAGAATTCTACGCCCTATGCCGAAAGGACTTACAAGCCCTTGATGCAGGTGAGTAAGCTCAAGAAAACATCTACACATGCTTTTAATTGGACACCAGACGAAATTACCTGGGCTAGTTATGCGGGCGATCAATATCCTGGAACGGAGCAAATTGCCTCTTGGCGATTCGATAAATCAAATCAATCACGCGTAAAGATTGAAGGGGGTATTTCCTCTAAACCAATTGTGATTCCGGCACCCGGAGCTACGACAAATGCGAGGATTAATCTTTGGTTGCTTAATGGTTTGCCACCGAGCGACAATAAACCGGTAGAGGTGATTTTGAAATCGTTTGAATTCATTCCACAGTAAATAAAAAAAGAAAGGGGACCAAATGGCCCCCTTTCTTTTGGAAATATAAATGAATGATTATTTATTCAACACAAACTCCTTACGGATTGTGCCCTTTGAAGTTGTAACACTTACCATGTAAACACCAGCAGAATGAGCTGTCATGTCGATGGTTTCGTTCACAGCAGCACCAGTCAAAGTTTTGCTGTACAATTTGTTACCTCTAACATCATAAACAACAACACTTACTGTCTCTTTCTGTGTCAATCCCATGCTCAAGTTAATCAAACCGTGGGTTGGGTTAGGATACAAATTCATAGATGCAATGTTCACATTGTTCAAGCCAGTTGTAGCACAAACATCACAAGATTCATAACAAACTGCATTCAATACTGTAGCTGAAGAGAATTTCAAGAAACGATTGGTGAAACCTGAAGTAGTCTTTGTGCATGAAGTACCAGCAGTCAATTTCTCATCAAATTTCCAACCGTCCAAAGTGAACTTGTATTCGATAGAATCAGCAGCGATTGGCAATTTCACTTCCCAGATACCATCTTTGTCAGCATCGGTCATCACATTGCACGTTCCACACCATCCGTTGAAGTTACCATTAACGTATGCACTAGTAAATGCAGCGCCTGTGTAGTTCTTCATATCAACCTTGAAAGTCACATCATTGGTACAAGCATCGCAGCTAGCCCAACAAACATTATCCAAAGTTTTGTTACCTGTCAATTTTACAAAACGATTTGTGTAACCACCTGTAGTCTTCACACAAGGAGTTCCAGCAGTCATTTTCTCATCGTCCTTCCAGTTGTCAACCTCGAACTTGTATTCGATAGAGTCATCTGTCAATGTCAAAGTAGTACTGTAAATTTTGTCGCCATCAGGATCTGTCATTTTGTTTGCATCTCCAGACCAGTTATTGAAAGTACCCGCAACAAATACATCACCAAAAGTTTTGGTATACTGCTTCATGTTGCAATTGAAAGTAACAGACTTGCTAGTCACCTTGGTACAAGCAGCACAGCTATTCCAACAAACGGTAGGAATTGTTACGTTTCCACTTAATTTGATAAAACGATTCGTGAATCCTGAAGTAGTTTTAGTGCAAGAGGTTCCAGAAGTTAATGCTTCCTGACCTGTCCATCCATCCAAAGTGAATTTGTATTCGATAGAATCCGCTTTGATGTTTACCGTACCTTCCCAAACACCGTCTTTATCGTCATCAGTTAAAGCATTACATGATCCACACCATCCGTTGAAAGTTCCATTTACAAACACACCAGTAAACGCATTTCCCGTGTAATTGTTCATGTCTACTTTAAAGGTGACATCTTGTGTAGATTGACCGATTGCGCTAAGCGACAACAAGCCAATCGATAAGAATGAGTACAATTTTTTCATTTTAGTAGTTTTAGTTTCT
>CAJBVU010000042.1 GCA_903959115.1 uncultured Bacteroidota bacterium | reverse complement strand
TGTTGATTTTCGTTTTGAAACGCCACAATATGGCTTGCTCCCTGAATATAGTTTTAATAAAGAATTGGGTTTGAAATATAAGAATGCCAAATCCCAAGTCAATGTATGTGTATTTCACAATTCAATGTCGGGCTTGATTTCACGCATTAAAGCTGGTACAGACAGTATGCAGGGTTATCCGGTGTATCAAAAGCAGAATGTGGGGTCTTCACTGATTTATGGCGCGGAATTGGATTGGCGCTACGAATCTGGTCGGCGCTGGGTCTTAGCTGGTGGCGGTTCATGGATAGTGGGGGATAATATCACGGGGAATGAGCCAATGCGCAGAATTCCGCCTGCAATGTGTAACGCTGTATTAAAATATAAGCTAAACAGCAATTTGTCGTTTTCGATGAATATTATTGGCGCCAAAGCTCAACTTAGATTGGCAAAAGGAGATGTTCAAGACAATCGGATTGGGTCCGCAGGAACCCCAGGGTATTTTACCGGGGATTTGCGTTGTGAAATGAATTTCAAACGGGCCACGGTAGATATCGCCATATTGAATTTACGCAACCAACGTTATAAAACGCATGGCTCTGGGATTTACAACATGGGCAGGACTGTTCAGTTGCTTATTGGAATTAAGTAATTTAATTTGAATGCTGCTGATTTGAATTGAGGATTCAAGTCGGATTCCTAGGCGCAATCAATGCGAAAATTAAATGCGTGTTCTGATTCAGTTTCTATAATGTTGCCCAAATATTTCCTCAAAATTTCGATTACATCAGTCGTAATATTCCTGTAGTAATTTGATAATTTCCGTCATTTTTTCATAACAAACGGAAGATATTGAGGTGAAGTGATAGTGTGTTTTTTGTTCCGAAAAATCGACAAAAGACAATGAAAAAAAGATTAATTCAATTTGTGAAGTTAGGAAGTGCAATGGCGGTGATTACTGCTATGCTATTCCCAGCTTCTGTGTTGGCTCAGACTGAGTCCGACACCGGCCGTGTAGAAGAAGTGGTAGTAACCGCTTTGGGTATCAAAAAGGAAAAGAAAAAGTTGGGTTATGCCGTGCAAGAAATTCAGGGCGCCGACTTGATCAAAGCACGTGAACCAAACGTAGTAAACAGCTTGGTAGGTCGTGTAGCCGGTTTAACTATCGGACAAAGTGCGGAATTGTTGGGTACACCTGCAATTGTATTGCGTGGTAGTGATCCTCGTCGTGGTCAAAGTGTATTGTTCGTCGTAGATGGTATTCCCATTAACTCAGATGCTTACAATTTGGGTCCCGACGACATCGAAAAAGTAACTGTATTGAAAGGTCCAGCGGCTGCGGCGTTGTATGGATATCGCGGACAGAATGGTGCCATCGTAATCACTACTAAGAAAGGTAGCAAGCGTGGTATTCAGGTTGAAGTGAACTCTAGTAACATGGTAGAGAGTGGTTTCTTGACAATTCCTAAGGTGCAAGATCTTTATGGTCCTGGTGACCACGGTAAATACTCTTTCGTGGACGGTAAAGGTGCTGGTTTGAACGATGGTGACTATGATGTTTGGGGTCCCAAATTTGAAGGTCAAATGATTCAACAGTACGATGGTTTGAAGCCTTGGACTGCTCGCGGTGCAAATAATTTAGAGCGTTTCTTGCGCAATGGTGTTGTGAGTAGCAACAACGTAAGTATCGCAAATTCTTCTGAAAAGATGGATGTTCGTTTTTCTTATACAAACATGCATCAGCAAGGTATCGTACCGAATACAGAATTGAATAGTAATACATTCAACATTAGCAATACCGTTCGTTTTAATGACAAATTGCGTTTGGATGCAAACATCAATTATAACAGACAATCAACTCCGAACATCAATGATGTAGCTTACGGTCCAAACTCATTGATTTACAACATGACAATTTGGGGTGGTGCTGACTGGGATGTTATGGCGGATGATATTCGTGGAATTTGGCAGCCAGGTAAAGAGGGTGTTCAGAGCGTATATGCTGAGTATCAGCGTTACCACAACCCTTGGTTCGTTGCTGAAAAGTGGTTGCGTGGTCATTACAAAAATGATGTTTACGGTTATGCCTCTTTGAATTATCAATTGGCTCCTTCTTTGAGTTTGATGGCTCGTTCATCAGTAACTGCTTACGATTTGTTGCGTACTGAGAAAATGCCTTTTTCTGCTCACCCTTATGGTCGTGAAGAAGGTCGTGGTGATTACAGAGAAGATAGAAGAGCCATGTATGAGTCAAACAACGAATTCATGTTGAACTTTGACAAAGACGTAAAGAAAACCAACGTGCACGTTTCTGCCGGTGGTAACCGTCGTGACTTCCAATACAACAGTTCTTTTGTAACTACAGATTATTTAAACGTACCTGAGGTTTATAACTTCAGTAACTCAGCAAACCCTGTGAAGGCTAGCAATTTCACTTCTTCAATGGCGGTTAATTCATTGTATGCATTGGCTGATATCGGTGGTAAAGGTTACAATGTGAATTTGGGTGCTCGTATGGACCAAATTTCAACTATGCCTGCAGGTAGCAACAGCTATGTTTATCCTTCTGCTAGTTTGTCGTTTATCCCAACTGATTTCATGAAGAAAAACAACACATTGAATTTCTTGAAGATCCGTGCGTCTTATGCTCAGGTTAAGGGTGGTTTGACAAGTCCAACCATTGGTCCTGCTGGATATCCAATTGGTTATGGTCAGGCGTATTCTTCACCTTACGATGGTCCATCTTACACCAACTCTTCTGTGTACTCAACACCTTTGTTGTATAACGGAAAGCCTTCTGCAAACTTTACCAATACAGTTTCTAACAGCAGTTTGAAGCCATTCCAACGTACAAACTATGAAGCGGGTTTTGAAGCTCGGTTGATGAAAAATCGCTTGGGCGTTGAGGGTACTTATTTCGTCTATAACGATGGTCCTGGTATCTATCAAAGAACAGTATCTGAAGCTACAGGTTACACAAACCAATTGGTAAACGGTATCGAAACACAGCGTAAAGGTTGGGAACTTTCTTTGAACGGTGAAATCGTTAAGCCATCAAAAAAAGGAGGTCTTTCTTGGAACTCTTCAGCCAATTTGTCTCGCTATCGTGAATTCTTGACCAAAATATATGGTGATGTAGATCGTATTTCTGCTAACTATTTTGTTTCTGATAACTCTAGCAACAGATTTTTGAAAGTAGGCGATCGTATCGATGCATTGTATATGGGTTCTTTTGCTCGTACTTCTGATGGTCAATTGATCAACGATGCAGGTGGACGTCCTATCGTATTGCCAAAAGGTCAGCAACAAGGTTATTCTTTGCCTGATTTGGTATGGGGCTTCTTCAACAAAGTAGGTTACAAGAATGTAAGTATGTCATTCCAATTTGACGGTCGCGTAGGTGGTCAGATTGTAAACCAAATCCAACGTCAAACTTACCGCGGTGGACGTAACATCGAAACGGTTCAAGACAACATCAAAGATGCAAATGGTTTGGGAATGGGCGATGCTCGTTACAATGACTATCAAGGTACTAAGTCATGGGTTGGTGAAGGTGTTGTAATTGCAAGTGGTACTCCAAAGTACGATGCAACAACAGGCGAAATCACGAATATGAGTGAGTTGACCTTCAGCAAGAATACTACTGCTACCTATTTGCAAGATTACGTGAGCCGTTACTAC
>CAJBVU010000041.1 GCA_903959115.1 uncultured Bacteroidota bacterium | reverse complement strand
GACTTGCGTAATAAACAAATACAGGATCGTAGAATCCTTGCTGATCGTACTTGGCCCGTAGAAATGACCTAAAGGCATACCCGCTTTGGAACCGTAAATGGCTTCGGCGTGCTTGCTCGTCCAACGACCCAAATCTTTTAGTAATCGGGTCTGTTCCCAAGTGATGCTACCGTCTGCCTTGGGTCCGATATCCAACAACAAATTGCCTCCCATCCCCAAACACTCCGAAAAAATGCGAATCACCTCGTTCGAGGTCTTCATCAACGTATCATTCGGCCGCCACCCCCAGTTGTCATTGCTGGTCAAACACAACTCCCAAGGCGCATTGTGAAGTTTACCATCGCTCCCAACCAACGTCGGTTTGGTGATCGGCATATTCTGTTCCGGCGTTGCATAATCACCATAACCCTGCAATCGGCCATTCATAATCGCATTGGGATTGGCGGCCAATATATCCTGCCTAATTTTTGGCGCATTCCACTCCTCGTTGCTGTGTTCCCAGTCGCCATCAAACCAAAATAAATCTGGGTGAAACTGTGCACTCAACTCGCCGATCTGGCCATGCATAAATTGCAAAAATCGCTGCCATCGCATCGGATCCTCTGCCAATTTATATCGACCTTGATCGTTGAAAAAACCCGGGTAATCGTTGTGCGACCAATCTAGGAGTGAATAATACGCGCCAAACTTGAGTCCTTGTTCACGCAAGGCAGAAGCAAAAGGAGCAATCACATCGCGTTTGGCAGGGGATTGAGCAACCACACTTAACGGCAATTTCGCATTCCACAAAGCAGGTTTTTGCATTTTCAATGGCTCTGTTGAACTCAAACTCCAAGGCGTGTTCGGGGTCAATTGCTTGGTATCCCACAAGGCAACGCCATCGTGATGTTGTGTGGTAATCACGGCATATTGAGCACCACTTTCCTTAATGAGGGCGGCCCAAGCTTTAGGGTCGTATTTTTCCGCGCCAAAGCCCTTTAGCTGCGACATATAATATGGATAGGTGGTATTTCGGCTATGAAAACTCCAACTTTCGGACGTGCCTTCCACCGCGTAAATACCCCAGTGAATAAAGATTCCCAGCTTGGCATCGGCGAACCATTGCATCTTTGGGGCGATGCTATCCCCGAGGATTCCATCAACAGCGATTCTGTCCGCGGAGAATCCATCAATGGTAATTCCATCAACGGTAATTCCATCAAAAGACAATCTTCCGGCAAACCATTCATTAGTGCACGATCCTTTTGCCATCAAACTGCCACCGCCAAAAAATCCCTGCAGCAACCCTATCAAACCCACCAAAAAAACCACCGAATGCCGTATACTTTTCATATTTTGCAGGCAATTTAACACGGAAAAAGGATATGCGAAAAGTTTTGGTCTCAGGATGTTTTGATATGATGCATAGCGGACACATTGCTTTTTTGAAAACTGCGGCCGATTTTGGTCAGGTGTACGCCTGTATCGGCAGCGATGATACAGTATTTTCGCTCAAAGGTCGATACCCAATCATCAACCAATCAGAGCGCGCGTTTTGCCTCAGTGCCCTGGATTCCGTTTTTGAAGCCCGTGTTAGTCGCGGAACCGGTCACCTCGATTTTCTACCCGAGTTGCTGGAAATCAATCCCGATATTTTTGTCGTTAATGCCGATGGCGATTCTGCCGAGAAGCGGACGCTGATGGCACAAAATCAGATCGAATACATTGTTTTAGATAGAATCCCCGCGGAAAACCTACCCCCGAGAAGCACAACGGCCTTGCGGACGATTTGCGACATCCCTTATCGACTTGATTTGGCGGGTGGATGGCTAGATCAACCCTTTGTCAATTGTTTGGCGAGCGGACCGGTGATTACAATTTCTGTGGAACCCACCGTTGATTTTAATCATCGCAGTGGTATGTCGTCTAGCACCCGCAAAGCGGCAATAGAACTATGGAAAACGCAGATCCCTGATGGAAATCGCGAGTTGCTGGCAAAGACCTTGTTCTGTTTTGAAAATCCTCCTGGTACCAAAGATGTGGCGGGATCACAGGATGCCATTGGGTTGGTTTATCCTGGACTAAATTGCATAGAATATGGCGAGCCGGGAAGTTATTGGCCAAGTAGAATCGAAACGATTTTAAACGATGATATTTTGGCGTTCCTTGAATCGCGATTGTGGTTGATGCCTCTTGGGGAGCGTGAGACTGGGTATTCGGTTTTGGAAAATACGCAGTTGGATAGTGCAGCAGCG
>CAJBVU010000040.1 GCA_903959115.1 uncultured Bacteroidota bacterium | reverse complement strand
GACTTGGACCCCAAGAAAGAGGCTACAGCATTAGAGGTTAGGGTTGAGGCAGCATTTAGGGGGCGAACGGGTAAAATGTTGGATTTACAGAAGCAACTTCAGGGGCTGTTTGGTAGCAAGCTTGCGGTTTTCAATCAGCAGCAGCAGCACCCTATAATGTATAAAATGTTTAATACAGAAAAGTGGATTTCGTTTGCGATTCTGACGTTTGTTTTGATGTTAATTTCCTTCAATTTGGTAGGTGCTCTGACTTTGATGGTGTTGGATAAGCGGAGTGATTTTATTTTGTTTAGAAATTTGGGAATGCAAGAATCGATGGTGGGATGGATTGTGTTTTGGGAGGGGGTTTGGGTTAGTATTTGTGGCAGTTTGATAGGAATTGGATTGGGCGTTTTGTTGGTTGTTATTCAGCAAAAAACAGGGATTATTCAAACGCAGGGAACTTTTAATATGTCGTACCCGGTTGAATTGCGTTCCGGGGATATAATATTAATTTTGATTCTAAATATCGCGCTTGGTGCTTGTAGTGCAATTATTCCAGCACGACGGGCAACAGTCTTAAGCAATCAAACCAGGGTCATCGCCCAAAAATAGTTAGAGAGAAACCATGAAATATTTAATCATAGGGTTGGGAAATATTGGTGAAGAGTATGAAAAAACGCGACATAACATTGGGTTTGACGTGGTAGACCAATTGGCCAAAAAGTTTGATGGAAGTTGGACCGTGGTAAAGCACGGTTGGATTTGCGAGGTATCGCACAAAGGGAGAAAGTTGATTTTGTTGAAACCCAATACGTATATGAATTTAAGCGGCAAGGCGGTTTCATACTGGATGCAGGCAGAGAAGATCAAATTGGAAAATGTCTTGGTTGTTACCGATGATTTGGCGTTGCCATTGGCGAAATTGAGGCTCAAAACAAAGGGGAGTGATGGCGGGCACAATGGGCTCAAGAGCGTGCAAGCGAGTTTAAACACGCAAAATTATTCAAGGCTTCGATTTGGAATCGGCAGTGATTTTAGAACAGGCGAACAGGTGAACTTTGTTTTGGGCACTTGGAAGGAAGAAGAAATGGCGGCATTGGGTTTAACAATTCCGCGGGCTGTGGAGGGTATTCTTCAGTACTGTACGTTGGGGGCGGGTTTTGCGATGAATTACACAAACACATGAAGAACATTTATACGATTTTAACCCCTGAATTGTTTTCGTTGTATGCCGATGTGATAGTGCAAAAGCAGGTAGTTGTGATTGATGTCCTTCGGGCTACAACAAGCATGGTTGTTATGTTGGAGAACGGTGCCAAGCGGGTGATTCCGGTTGCAAGTCTTGATGAGGCAAGGGCGTGGGGCGAAAAAGGTTGTTTGATGGCTGGCGAGAGAAATGGCTTTAAGGTAGAGGGTTTTGATTTTGGTAACTCGCCCCAAGAATTTACGATAGACAAGGTGAGTGGCAAGTCGGTTGTTATGACAACTACCAATGGTACTCATGCCTTAAGTTTATGTCAAATGGCCCAAAGTGTTTACGTTGGGGCCTTTTTAAATTGCGCTGTTACTTGTGATGCGTTGATGAATGAAGAGGGTGATATTTACTTGCTTTGTTCTGGCTGGAAGGGCCTTTTTAATTTAGAAGACACGTTGTTAGCCGGTGCGATGGCGGCGAGTTTGTCGCAAATGGGCGCTAAGGTGGCGGACGATGCTACTAGGGCTGCGATTCACTTGTGGAATAAAGCCAAAACGGATGTCGCTGGTTTTCTGTCTGATGCGAATCATGTTCAACGTTTTCAGAGCATGCATGCGGAATCGGACCTTGATGTTTGCTTAAAAATGGACACGAGTAAAAAGGTGGTTTATTATGTGGGTGGGGAGTTGGTGACAGAACGACCATGAATATGTATTTTTGTTGTATCAAAAACCATGGGTAACAAATTAAACAGACCAATTAGGGTGTTGATTGCAAAGGTTGGCTTAGATGGTCACGATCGTGGTGCAAAGGTGATTGCAACGGCATTGCGTGATGCGGGCATGGAGGTGATTTATACTGGGTTGCGTCAGACACCGGAAATGGTGGTTCAAACAGCGCTTCAAGAGGATGTTGATGCCATTGGTGTAAGCATTTTATCGGGTGCACACAATACGGTATTTCCAAGAATATTGGATTTGATGAAAGACAAGGGCATGGACGATGTTTTGCTAACGGGAGGAGGGATCATTCCCGATGCTGACGTTGAGGCGTTGAATGGCATTGGTGTTGCGAAGTTGTTTCCTCCGGGAACGAGTATGGGAGAAATCGCATCGTACATAGAAAATTGGGCATCAGAAAACCGCAATTAAGAATAGAAACATGGCGTATAATAATATTTTAACTTCTCTTGAGGATAATATTTTAATCATTCAGATTAACCGCGAAAGCAAATTGAACGCGCTTACTTTGGAGACTTTAAAGGAGATCAAGCATGTGGTTGACGAGGCTCAGAGTGATTCGGATGTTCACGGGATGATTTTGACGGGGATGGGCGAGAAGGCTTTTGCTGCGGGCGCTGATATTTCGGAGTTTGTTCATTTCAATATTGAGCAGGCGACCAGAATGAGTGCGGATGGACACGATGTGATGAATGCCATCGAGAACGGAACTAAGGTTGTGTTGGCGGCGGTGAATGGTTTTGCTTTGGGTGGTGGTTGTGAATTAGCAATGGCTTGTCATTTGCGAATCGCGAGTAGCAACGCTAAGTTTGGTCAGCCTGAGGTTAATTTGGGCGTTCCTCCGGGTTATGGCGGAACTCAGCGCTTGGTCCAACTGGTTGGGAAAGGAAAGGCGTTGGAGTTGTTGTTAACTGGCGACGCTATCGATGCCCAAACGGCGTTGAGCTTAGGTTTGGTAAATAAGGTTGTAGATCAAGGTGAACTATTAGAAGAGAGCAAGAAGATGTTGTCAAAAATCATCGGGAAGAGCCCCAGCGCGGTAAATAAGGTAATAAAATGCGTGAATGATTATTTCCGTCCGAATGTGAACGGGATGCAGCGCGAAATCTACGAATTTGGAGAGGCATTTGAAACCGCAGATTTTAAGGAGGGAACGGATGCATTTTTGAACAAAAGGAAACCTAGTTTTAGAGATTAACTATCAAGTTGTTACATTTGAATATGCGGAAATTATTTTTATCTATAGCGGTGGTTTCGTTGGCATTGTTTTCTTGCGGCCAAAGTGAATTTGAGGCGGAAGATATTGAGAATAACACTGCAACAGCGGACCAACCTAAAAACACACACAAGGGTCCATTGGGCGATGTTCGATTTAAGGACACCTCGTTTATGTTTGGCGATGTGAAGGATGGTGAAATGGTTCAGCATACGTATGTTTTTACGAATGTTGGACAGGCGCCCTTGAGCATTTCTAATGTTACGGCTCAATGTGGTTGCACCACGCCAGAATATACCCATGAGGTGATTGCTCCAGGGAAAACAGGAAAAGTTACTGCAACATTTAATAGTTCTTCTCGTGGTGGACCGGCAGGTATCTTAAATGAAAAGAGTATTACGGTTCAGTTTGAAAATAGCAAAACCACTGAGGTGGTGTTAAAGTTTAAAGCCAACGTAATTGCACCCGCAGGTTCTGTTTCTGAAGAGGAATTGAATGGTGGTAGCGATGAACAAGCACATTAAAAAAAATCAATATGAATATACTACAAGCACAATCAGGCGGCGGATCACAAATGGTAATGATGTTACTCATCATGGCTGTATTTTTTGTTTTTATGATTTGGCCACAAATGCGCAAGCAAAAGAAAGCCAAAACGTATATGGAGAGTTTACAAAAGGGCGACCGCATTGTAACTACGGGTGGTATCCATGGCAAGATTGGTGTTATTGCGGATACACATTTTGTGATCGACATGGAAGAGGGCAAGGCAAAAATCGAAAAATCTGCCGTTAGCATGGAATATACCCAAGCGGCGTACCCACAAACTGCGTCGGTCGACGTTAAATAATCCGACTTTTGCTGGCCATTGGTGTCACCGGAAACATTGGCAGTGGCAAAACCACTGTTTGTAAAATCTTTGAGGGGTTGGGGGTAGACATTTATTATGCCGATGCCATGGCAAAACGTTTGTATCAAACGGATTCTGAGTTAAAAGAAGCTGTGATATCGCTTTTTGGTCATGATTCTTATAATGTTGAAGGACAATTGGTTAGACAGGTATTGTCCGATGCAATATATCGAGACCCCGATTTGCGCGAAGCATTAAATGAACTGGTTCACCCACGTGTATTCGCTGATTTTAAGGTGTGGTGCGATCGACAAAGGGCATTGGGAAAACCTTACGTGATTAAAGAGGCGGCCATTTTATTTGAATCTGGGGCTGATAAAACAGTGGATTTGGTGATTGGGGTATTGGCGCCATTATCGTTGCGATTGGCAAGGGTGATTGAACGGGATGGAGGAAACGAGGAAGCTGTGATGCTGAGAGTTCAGTCACAAACGCCACAAGAGCAATGGATTGATCGATGTGATTATATCATCAACAATGATGGCCAACTACCATTGGATGCTCAGGTATTAAGGATCCACGAAGCGTTGTTGACTAGGGCAAAAGCCTAAGTTCCTATCGGTTTGTTTTAGAAATCGAAAGGTAGAGTAAGAACTTATTTATCGCGTAGCCCGCGGCCACTCTTTTGTATGAGCCCTTGAGATTCCATTACAATTCGCAGTTTGTCGAGTACGCCATTTACAAATCGAGAACTATTTGGTGTGCTATAGTTTTTGGTGATTTCCAAATATTCGTTGATGGTTACTTTAACTGGAATTGTGGGGCAATGAAGAAATTCGGTCAATGTAAGTTTGATAATGAGGAGGTCCATAATCGCAATCCTTGATGGGTCCCAGTTGTCGGAAATTTCGGCGACTTGCGATTCGTATACTTTACTGTTTTTAGTAGTAGTGGTAAATAGTTGATTCGCCATTTCAATTTCCTCTGAACTGTGGGTGGGCTTCTCGGGAACGGGCACAACACCATTTTCTTTGGCGCCTTGAATTGTTTTTTCAATTTCTCGAGTAGTATAAAGTTCGTCGTCTGACCAACCGGAATAATAATCGTTTAAATTATCGAAAAACGACTCTTTGGTTTCAAACAAATTGGCGTAGAATTCTTCTAGAAAAGCTTGTTGTTGTTGGAAGGTGGGGGCATCAAAAATATTGATATCGCGGACGAATTCCCAAGTTTGCATCCATTCGTAGTATTGATCGTACTGACCAACGAGTTCGCTCCAATCGAAAGGAAATTGTTTACGCTTGTTGTCTTCTACGGCTCTATGTAAGTATTTGACCAGCGGCATTCTGTCTAGAATTGACAGGTCGCGAATTTTTTGTTGATCGGGGTAAAATTTGGACTTTTCAAGGGTTTGTTTTTCCAACAAATAGGTTGAAAGTTGAAATGGCAAATCGAGAAGGAAAAGGAAAAAATCGTAACTCTGATTGATGCTATCATTTAAATTAGCCAGGGTGTTTTGATAATGTTCTTGTTGCGTGGGGGTAAGATTCTGCAACGAAACGTTGTCCGTGTTTCCTCCTTGTTGGTAGGAGTAAAGTGCCTGAAGGGCTTTGATGCGCACCAATCTTCTTGATATCATAGAACGAGGGTACAAAGATACAAAAATTGGCCGTACTATTTCCACAAATTGGTGAAGCAATGCGGTTGCGAAGTATTAATTTTGCATTTGATATGGCCAAGATTACATTTCAATTTGAAGAGAAAAATCGTGCATCGGTGGAGGTGAAAATGTTTGAGGGCGAATCTATCTTAGATGTGGCGCTTGATCATGATATTCACCTAAATCACAATTGTGGCGGGGTTTGCGGTTGTAGTACTTGCCATGTTTATGTTGAGCAGGGCGAGGAATTTTTACCGGAGATGAGTGACCGCGAGGAAGAATATGTGGACCGCGCAAGGGACCCTAAATATAATAGCCGATTGGCTTGTCAATGTAGATTATCTGGTGGTGGCGACTTGGTTGTCATTGTGCCAGATCAAAGCGGAATCATAGGACACTAAAAAGTAAGAAAATGTACGAACCACCGATTCAATGGACAGATTATGAGGACATTGCGATGAAGCTTTATGAGCGATTTGGCGATGATTTCAATGAGGCGAAAATATACAGAATCCGGTTTACGGATTTGTTAGAGTGGGTATTAGAGACGCCTAATTTTGCTGGCACTCGAGAAGAAAGCAATGAAGGTCATTTAGAAATGATACAAGCCCAATGGGTTTACGAATGGCGAGACAATCAGTAATTGGTTTAATTTTGTAATTATAAATAAAAAAAATATGATGGATTTTGAATTAAGCGAGGAGCATTTGGCAGTTCAACAGGCAGCACGTGATTTTGCTCAAACAGAATTATTACCAGGTGTAATTGAGCGCGATAACGAGCAAAGATTCCCCTACGAGCAAATCAAGAAAATGGGCGAATTGGGCTTTATGGGCATGATGGTTGACCCAAAATACGGTGGTGGCGGAATGGATGCCATTTCATATGTTTTGGCGATGGAAGAGATTTCAAAGGTGGATGCTTCTGCGAGTGTATGTATGAGTGTAAACAACTCTTTGGTTTGTTGGGGTTTAGAGGAGTATGGAAACGAAGAGCAGAAAATGAAATACTTGGTTGAGCTGGCTAGCGGTCAGAAAATCGGAGCGTTTTTATTGAGTGAGCCAGAGGCTGGTAGTGATGCAACAAGTCAGCGTACAACCGCGGTTGATATGGGGGATTATTACTTGATGAATGGTACAAAAAATTGGATTACCAATGGAAATTCGGCGAGTTATTATTTGGTAATTGCTCAAACGGATGTCGAAAAAAAGCACAAGGGAATCAACGCATTTATCGTAGAGAAAGCGTGGGACGGTGTAACGGTTGGTAAGAAGGAAGACAAGTTGGGTATTCGCGGAAGTGATACACATAGTATTATGTTCCAAGACGTAAAAGTTCCAAAAGCGAATCGTATAGGTGAAGATGGATTTGGTTTCAAGTTTGCGATGAAAGTTTTGAGTGGAGGAAGAATTGGAATTGCTGCGCAGGCTTTGGGTATCGCTAGTGGTGCCTATGAGTTGTCGTTGAAGTATTCAAAAGAGCGCAAAGCATTTGGTACCGAGATTAAGAATCACCAGGCCATTGCATTCAAATTGGCAGATATGGCTACTGAGATTGAGGCAGCGCGTTTGCTGTGTATGAAGGCGGCTTGGATGAAGGATCAGCACATGAACTATGATCGTGCGAGTTCTATGGCTAAATTGTTTGCTTCTGAGGTGGCGATGAAGACGGCGGTTGAGGCTGTTCAGATTCACGGTGGTTATGGCTATGTGAAAGAGTATCACGTAGAACGAATGATGCGTGATGCCAAGATTACACAGATTTATGAGGGAACCAGCGAAGTTCAGCGTGTGGTTATTTCTCGTGATATTTTGAAATAAAATTTCTGAATTTATAGGGTTGTGCCCGAAACGGATATAAACGTTTATATCCGTTTCGG
>CAJBVU010000039.1 GCA_903959115.1 uncultured Bacteroidota bacterium | reverse complement strand
GAATGGCTCCGCTTGAGAAGAAGCTTATTGATCTAAAAACTAAATCCTAATCGCTATGTCAGAAAGTTTGATGAACAAATGGGACCAAGTGCAATCGCCAGCGCGCAATGAACTGGTTTTTGCTGATCGATTTAAGGAGTATGGTGCGTATCAGATTCGCAAGAGTTTTAACAAGAACCAAACGATGGCAACGATCATTGCGCTATCCATTACGGGCTTGTTTTCAGCTGCACCAATTATTTATGATTTTTTCTTTCCAAAGGAAGTGGAACACAAGACGGTATTGAAAGTAACCAATATCGACGATGTGAAAGCACCTGAAGAAGAGGAGAAAGAACCAGAAAAGCCGAAGATTGAAGAGCCAGAGCCACAAGTTGCTACCCAGCAATATGTTGTTCCAAAAATCAATCCAGATGCAACTACGGAAGATGTGATTATTCCTCCCGATGAGATCAAAACTGCGGGTAAGGACAACAAGGAAGGATCAGAGGAATTTGAAGCCCCAGACTTTAACGAGTCAGGTGGCGGTCCAACTGGCGGCGGTGATAATATTTCAACCAACGTTCAGATAAAAGCGAATTTCCCAGGTGGAGAAGCTGCTTTTAGAGACTACGTGGCGGGTGAATTTATTTATCCTCAACGCTGTCAGGATGAAGGAATCAATGGTTCTGTTATGCTGCGGTTTGTGGTAGATGAAGTTGGAAGAATTTCACGTGTTCAGGCTATTGAAGAAACCAAGAGTTGTCCAGAATTCACTTCTGAGGCCATTCGTGTTTTGAAAAAGTCGCCCCGCTGGGTGCCTGGCCAGAACAACGGAAACTTCTTGAAATCTTGGAGAGAAATCCCTATTAAGTTGTCGGTTGATTAAAGGGGCGCTTTTGCGTTCAGTTTTTCGCCGAAATCCATAGTGAAAGCGGGCCGCATGCGGCCCGCTTTCTTTTTTAATCGATATTAGACCTTGTGAATTGAAAGCAATGGTGATTACCTTTGCTTGGATGACAGTGACCGGACCCTTATTGAGTATTCGAAATTTGAAGATTTCTATCAATGGGGATTCTTTGCTTACATTGGAATCTTTGGATGTGAATCCCGGTGAAATTCATGGAATTATTGGGGAGAGTGGTAGTGGTAAGTCGTTGACATTGTTTGCCGTAATGGGTTTATTATCGCCGGCGCTAAATGTGGCAGGTTCGGTACAATTGAATGGGTTAGAATTAACGGATTTATCGGAAACAACATGGCGAGGAATTAGAGGCAAAGAAATTGGTATGATATTTCAGGAGCCAATGACGGCTTTGAATCCCCAGATGCGCTGCGGAAAACAACTGATGGAGTCGGCAATGATTCATGAGCCAGATTTGGATCAGGCCAAGCGGAAAGTGGAGCAAAAGTTGACGCAATTGGGTTTGGGGGAGATTTTGGATCGGATTCTTAGTGCATATCCTCATCAACTCAGCGGCGGACAACGTCAGAGAGTTATGATTGCTATGGCTTGTGTACACGAACCGCCATTGATTTTGGCAGACGAACCCACAACGGCGTTAGATAGTGTTGCCAGGCAGCAGGTGATGCGTGATTTGGAGCGGATTTGCAAGGATCAGGGCAGTGCATTGTTATGGGTGAGTCATGAATTGGATTTGGTAAAGCAATATGCGGAAGGGGTAACGGTATTGAGAAAGGGTGTTTGCATGGCTCAGGGCGGAAGGGATGAGGTGTTTGGGGTAAATGCGCATCACTATGTTAAAGAATTGATTGCGGCGATGCCGAGTGGCGTTTGGGTGAAGCCTTTGGAGGAATTTCATTCGGTATTGGAAATTCGCCAGTTGGGGAAGGCATATCAACAAAAGGGATACGAGGTTCAGGCGTTGCGTGGGTTTAACGATATTTTGCATCGCGGGGAAACATTGGCCATTGTAGGTTTGTCGGGTTCTGGGAAAAGCACATTGGCTAAATTGTTGGTAGCTTTAGAATTGCCCACAGAGGGATCGGTGTTGTTGAATGCGGAATCGCTGAAACAGAAACCACCCACCGGAATTCAGATGGTGTTTCAGGATCCTTATTCTTCCTTGAATCCCAACGATAAATCCATTGATGCGGTGTTGGAAGTGGTGAAATTTGTTAAGAATTGTAGTAAGGAGGAGGCGGAAATTCGCAGCAAGGAATTGCTTTCGGAAGTGGGTTTTGATTTGCGATTGGCTGGTGCGTATCCGCATGAAATGAGTGGGGGTCAACGACAGCGATTGTGTATTGCGCGGGCCTTGGCATCGGATCCAAAGGTGTTGATATTAGACGAAGCGGTGGCAGCGTTGGATCCATTGGTTCAGAAGCAAGTATTGGATTTGTTGCTAGGGTTACAAAGAGATCGTGGATTGGCTTATATTTTCATTACGCACAACTTGGAAGTAGCTCGGGCGATCGCGCATCGCATCGTATTTTTGGAAAAAGGAGAGCAGCAAACATTGCCTTCTGATTGGTTGAGTGTTTGATTTATTAAACAACCGCGGCGTTGTGCATAGTCGCTTCTAAATCGCAGATTTCCATACATTATCATTGTATCTATGATCAATTGGAAAAAGTATGTCGTGAAAGGTAGTGTGATGGCGCTGATGAGTTTGATTTACAGCAATCCATCGCTAGGTCAGACCAATCCATCGGAGATGGTAATCGAAATTGAGCACAAAGTAAAAAAGGGGGAAACCCTATATGCCATCGGCAAGAAATACCATTGTAGCATAGAGGAATTGAAGGCGTTGAACCCCGATATCGGGATGTTGAAGCCGGGTATGCGCGTGAAAGTGAAGCAGAAGACCAAAAAGCCGGTAAAATCTGAGCCGATTGCCGCGCCTCGCTTAAATCCTGTGGAGGGCATTTCTGGGGTGATGGTAGAAGGAGAGGACGGGAAACCCCCTGTATCATCAATAAAGACGCCTACGGAAGTTAAATCAGCAACGGAGGTGAAGTCTGTTGCGGTGGGTGTGGATTCTATGTTGTTGAAAAAACCCGTGGCGATGTTAGATGTGCAAATGGCTCCGGAAAATACATTTGACCATGTGGTAGAGAAAGGACAGAGTTTGTTTAGTATATCAAAGAAATATGGTGTTTCGGTGGTGGAAATTAAGTCGATCAATCAGTTGACATCGGAGCAATTATCGATCAATCAGAAATTGTGGATACCCAAAACGGAGAAGTCGCTAGCTGCCCTGGAACCGGTAAAAATGGATTCGGTGACGATTGCAAAAACATCGATTACCCCCGTGATTGTTAGGGAGGCGGATGTGCCAAATACGCAAAAGGTATCGGGGCTTGCTGCGGTTCCAACGGATAAAACTTTGGTCGGCACGGACAATCAGGGTGGAATGCCAGAGCAGGTTCAAGCGGTAAAAGTGAAATCGGCGATGCGGGAGTATGAAAAGATGGTGACGGCTCAAATTGGATATGAAGGGATTCAGCCGGATCGGTCATGGGTGATGATGAATAACCATAAAAAGGGCGAGGTAATTGCGGTGATAAATACTTCGAACAAGAAAATGGTGTATTGCACGGTGATTGGTTCTTTGCCGGAGAAGGGAAATAAGCAAATTGCGATCAGTCAGTCCGTGGCCGACCGTTTGGGTATTGCGCAGCAGAACGCTACCTTGCAAATTCGTTATGTGGCCCCTTAAGGCGTTGGATGTAAAGTTCTGGTTAAAGACCGATGTGCTCTTATGGGTATCGTTGGGTTGTATCCATTTTTCTCCCGCCTTGGCGTCGATGGGATTGATTGCGTATGTATTTCAATTGTGGGTTTGGGGCGAAAGGGTTGAAGAGAGGGGTTTGATTCGATGGTTTTGGTGGGGGGTAGCGCTGTGTGTAGGGTGGAATATGTGTGTGATTTGGATTAGTGGCTATTGGCCATGGTCGGTGGGTGTTGGAGGGGTTTCCGGGGTGACAATGGATGTTGCGGGCGGGTTATTGGAGAAGGAGAATGAGATGGGCGGGTTGGCATTAAACAAGGTGTTAATTAAACTTCCTCTATTATTGGTTTCAATGGCTTATGGTTGGGGGAGGCGGTTACGGACGATATTCGGTGGGGGTTGGTTTTTGGGGGTGCTTCCTTTGATTTGGGTGGGCGTGAGTAGTGTGATTCATTATTTCCAACATCAAACATTTTACGATCAAATGGTACTCGAAAGCAAGCCGATTCCACTGTATTCTGGCGTGTATCATATTGAATTTGCGACAATATTGGGGGTGATGGTATTGTTGCTGATCAGAGGATTGATTCAGAAGGATTTTCGGGAAAACTATTTGGCGATGGCCTCAGTTACAATACTGCTGCTCTGTATGCATGTTTTGGGTTCACGAACCGGGTTGATTTTGGTTTACATCGGAGGCGCAATGATGGTTGGTAAATGGGCTTACGGTAGGCCTGAGATACGACGTAGCATTTTGCTTGTTTTGCCACTTTTGATCCTGTCGATGATTTTGTTGCCGAGTGCGAAAAATCGCTTGACAAATACATGGGATGATTTCTCAACGACCTTTAAAGGGGGCGATGTAACATATAAGAGTTTTGGGCAGCGTTGGGTTGCTTGGAAGGCTTCAATGAGTGTATTGGGGTCGACCCCTAATTCGGCAGTGATTGGCGCTGGTGTGTGGACGGACGATCGATTGCAGAAGGAATATTCGCGTTTAGATGTTTCTTTGGCGGAACGACATAGGATAGGTGTGCACAATCAATGGTTGGAGATGTCGCTGCAGTCGGGTTGGATCGTCTCGGCCTTGTTTTTTATTTTCGTATTTATTGGATTAAGAACTGCAGGTGGGAATGCCTTGAGTAGCAATCAGCAGATATGGTTAGCAATTGTTGCGGCAATGATGTTTGAGAGCCTTTTGGAACGCCAAGCCGGTGTTCTGATCGCAATTGTGGCCTGGCAAGTGATGCTAGGAACTAAAATCACCAATAATTCTCAAATAAAAGATGAGAATACTTTGAATATTTAAACATTTTTCTTATCTTTGCAACCCCAAAAATTATGTCTCGCGTTTGTGATTTAACCGGAAAGAAGGCCATGAAGGGCAATAATGTTTCGCATTCTAACAAGAAGACGAAGCGTCGTTTTTATCCCAACCTTCAGACCAAGAAGTTTTTTATTCCCGAAACAGGGGAGTGGATTACCTTGAAAGTAGCTGCGTCTACCATCAAAACCATTGATAAGAAAGGTATATCTTCTTGCATCAACAATTTGTTT
The DNA here is from genome assembly GCA_903959115.1 of uncultured Bacteroidota bacterium. Taxonomy (GTDB): domain Bacteria; phylum Bacteroidota; class Bacteroidia; order NS11-12g; family UBA955; genus UBA955. Next base: position 122 of record CAJBVU010000039.1, on the reverse strand, counting down.
AAGAAAGGAAAAATTTAATCATGGCAAAAAAAGGAAACCGTGTTCAAGTAATCCTTGAGTGCACAGAGCAAAAAGGTTCTGGTGTGGCTGGCATGAGTCGCTACATCACCACCAAGAATAAG
>CAJBVU010000038.1 GCA_903959115.1 uncultured Bacteroidota bacterium | reverse complement strand
GCCCTGAAACAGCTAAAAGCGGATTTGAAAGCCTGCGAAGACAAATTAGCCACTGCGGGCAGTAATTCTAGCTCTACCGATTTGATGGCTTTGATGGATGCGTTGAAATCAGAAATCGCCAAATTGAAATTGACCATCACCGAGTTGAATGGGGAAGTGGATGCGGGCAGAAAGAGTTTGGATGAATGTCAAAAATTAATGGAAGATAAGGCATTGGCTACAAGAGATTTGCAAGACAAATTGATTGCCAAAACATCGGAAGTGAACTCTTTGCAATCTCAATTGAAATCAGCGCAGGCGCAACTAAACGATGCAAAAGCAAGATTGGCCAAGTGTGAGGAAGAAAAAGCAGCCTTGAATAACGGTGCGGGAAGTCCTCCTTCGGGTACAGGGAATTCCGGTGGTGCTACGCCAACGCCAGGTGGAAATGTCCCATTCGGTGGTGGCAATTAAAAGCTGCCGTAAAGTCTGATGTTGATGCGTCTTCCGGTAAGATAATCCGGCACGCCGTAACGGTTGTTTTGTAGGTCTTTGACCCAGCTATATCCGATTACATTGTTGATGTCGAGCAAGTTGAATATGTCGATGCTTAACCAAGCATTGCTCATGCCCATTTTCCCAACCCATTTGTACTTTTTGGGTTCAAATATCTTACTAAATCCTATGTCAACCCTACGATATGGAGGTATCGTATTCGGCGTTGTTGTGTATCGGGCCTTGCCATCCAAATAATAGGGAATGTCTGTTCCGATGTTCATCGTCAAATTCACTCGCAAACTCGGATTATTGGGCATTTGATCCTGAAAAACTGCGCCCAAATTCACGCGACGGTCGGTAGGACGACGTAAATAATCCGTGGTAATCGAATTCCCCGTCACTTCATCGTTGTAAGTGATTTTTTCTTTGGTCTGCATGATGCCCAAAGTAAACCAACTCTCTAATCCTTTGGTAAACTCTCCATAAATTCGCTGGTCAACGCCCCAGGCAAAGCCGGTGGCTGAATTGGTGCCATAATATCGAATCCGAATATTGTCGAATAGGTAGGGTACCAAATCCTGATACCCTTTGTAATATGCCTCGGCCGTGTATTTGAATTTGCGACCAGCATTAAAGAAATAGCGTTCGTAGCCAGTTACAATGTGCCAGCTTTTTTGGGCGAGCAATTTTTGGTTCAATACGCCATCGAAGTTTCGTAATTCCCTGTAGAATCCTGGTTGGTGATAAGCGCCAATGGCCAATTTGTATAGGACATCGGGTTTTTTGGCGGCATCGGAACGCTGACGTTCATTGAAAGATTTATGGGGTTCCCAGCTCAAGCTCATTCTTGGCATTATCAGCATTTCACGGTTTACTGTCCAATACTGGGTTCGAATGCCTGAGGTGAGCCAAATTTGCTGACGCTTACTCAGTCTCCACTGGCCTGCGATATGGGCTTTGCCACGGTAGGAGCTCAAGGTGTTTTTGGCGAGAATATAATTATCGAACAAAATGCTGTCTTCCATTCTGCCAAAAGG
>CAJBVU010000037.1 GCA_903959115.1 uncultured Bacteroidota bacterium | reverse complement strand
CCAACGTCGCTCTTCACCGATTTCCAAACAAGCATCTTCACGATACAATTGCTCGCACTTAAGGTAAATGTGCCGATATCAGAGCCATGCTTACTCTCAAAACCTGCCCATGGCTGACCCGCATTCATGGCTGTAAATTTTGCTACCGTTGCCGATACGTTCAGTCCCGAAGAACTGGGATTCGCAACGATTTCAACCGCAGGGTTGGCGCCGTTCTCAAAAGTGGTCCATGTAAAAGCTGCTCCATTGCCTGAGGTTTCAAAATCAATGGGGGATTTTTGGGCTGATAAGCCAGTGACTGCTGCAATCGTTACGGCAGAAACAATGAGTAGTTTTAGTGTTTTCATCTGTTCAATGGCTAAGCCATCGAAACGAAGGTAAGTATGTTTATTGTATAAATTACAATAAGTAAAAATTAATCGCAAATCATGAGGAACAAAACCAAAAAGAACAAATTACCTTTGAGACATTAGACTATCATTTGGATGAAATTATTTTTTAAACTCGCCTTACTTGTAATTTTTGTTTCACTCACAGCCTGTGGCGGAAAGAAATCTGAATCCAATAGCGAAACCTCCTCGGCCGATATCGCTGCTGCCAAACAAAATGAAGCCACGGTGAAAGCGGTATGTGGTTCATGTCATAAATTCATCCCCGCAGAATACCTAGATAAATCCGCTTGGGCCAATGTCATTCCCGTGATGGCTGCTAAAATGGGAATCTTTGAACACAACGGAGAGACCTATTTTAACGAAAAATCAGATCCACATGTAGAGCCAAGCACATACCCATCCGAGCCTACTATTTCCCATGAAGACCTTGATAAAGTGCTGCAATACTTTGCTGCTCTAGCTCCGGACTCCTTGCCTGGCCAAGAGCGAAATCACCCCATCAATCCTAGCAATGGCATCTTTTCTTTGACTTACCAATCAGGTAATTTTCCGGCTGTTGGAAATATGCCCATGACCACGTTTGTAAATATCGTTCCCAAAGCAAAGCAAATCATCATTGGGAGTTTTGGTGAAAAAGGAGATTTATCCGCATTTCAAACAGCCGGTGATTTATTATGGCGCAAAGCTTTCCCAACAGCTGTTACCTGGGTTGACCAAAGCAAACCCAATCAGTGGCTGGTGAATTGCATCGGATCGGTACAACCTACAAACGCCAAAATTGGATCCATCCATTCATTTAACCCGCAATCAAAGCAAGAAACGCTGATCGCCGATAAGTTGCCGAGACCCGTTCAATCGTTTTACCTACCCAACAATCAGCTCTTAATTAACGGATTTGGTCACCTCAAAGGCAAAACGTACACCTACAATCCCAAAACAAAAGAAGAACTGCAGATTCTTCGCGATATCCCTGGTGCCATCAGCACAAAAATTGCGGACTGGGATGGAGACGGTAAAAAAGACATACTCACCCTATTTGCGCAAAACAAAGAAAGCATCGTACTATTTAAAAACACCGGCAACGGATACCAAGAAACCGCTGTGCTATTAGAAACGATGTCGGTTTTCGGATCAACCAATTTCGAAGTCGCCGATATGAATGGAGATGGGAAGCTAGACATCATTTATACCTGTGGCGATAATGCCGATTATACAGTGATACTAAAGCCTTATCACGGAGTATACATCTACCTCAATCAAGGCAACAATCAACTCAAACAAAGTTATTTTTATCCAGTGCACGGTTGTTTTAAACCCGCTGTTAGAGATTTTGATTTGGATGGCGACCTCGACATTGTGACAATTGCATTTTTTGCCGATTTCCTAACTCAGCCCCAAGAATCGTTGCTGTATTTCCAAAATAACAAAGGCGATTTCCAACCTTATGAAATGCCCGGCTATGATTTGGGACGATGGTTAACGATGGATGCCGCTGATGCCGATGGCGACGGCGATGATGATTTAGTCTTAGGCAACCTATCGATGGGACCCGAAAGTTTCCTCACCCAGGAACAAGTCAAACATTTTGCAAGTGGACCCGCTTGTCTTTATCTAGAAAACAAAACCCGATAACCATGAAAATCTTTCACCTATTCTTTGGCGTAATCTTCATTTTGTTCGCCGCTTTGCAGTATAACGATCCCGATCCAGCAGTTTGGATGGCCGTTTACTTTGGTTCCGCTTTTTTATGTTATTTGTCGATTTTTAACCAAAAATCTTACTTTTTTCGCAAATTTTACCTCATTTGGGCCATTTTTACGTCGATTTGGGCCATTTTTCAGTGGCCACCCGTTTGGGAAGGTTTGGGCGATTCGATGAAAACCGTGAACAATGAATTGGCAAGAGAAAGTTTGGGCTTACTCATCTGTTCTTTTATGGCAATATTGCAATATGTAATTATTATTCGAAAAAGAATTTCTTAACACATATCTTATGATTCGACCAGCAATCTCCTTGATTTTAGCGATTTCGCCCATTTTTATGACACCTGAAATTCCTTGGAGCAAATCTAAATCAGGTGGTGGGGTAATCGTCTACACCCGCCCGGTTGTTGGTTCGGACATCAAAGAAATTAAAGCCACCTTTGAGTTGTCTTGTTCGATGAATTCGGCTGTGGCATGCGTGACCGACATCGCCAATTATCCCAAATGGATTTATGCCACCAGTGAATCAAAAGTGTTAAAAGTCATCAGCCCAACGGAGATTACCATTTATCAAAGGATCAATACGCCCTGGCCGCTCGACGATCGCGACATCTGCGGTCATTACGTGATGAAACAGGACCCCACCACCTTAGACATCAACATAACAACGCATGCCGAGCCCAAGCTAGTTCCAAACAAAGCGGGAGTTGTGCGCATCCAATTCAATCGCACCATTTGGAATATTAAGTCGTTGGCAAAAAACAAATTACATTGTGAATACTATATAACCTTTGACCCCGCCGGAACCGTTCCCGCCTGGATGATCAATTTATTTATATCGGAAGGACCTTATAGCAGCCTCACCAAACTCATTCAAGAGGTCAAACTACCCAAATACGCAAACATCAAACACAGTTGGATTAAAGAAAAGCACCCATAATCCTGCCTATAGGATTTAAACAGTCGCATTAGCCACCCGAGGGTTCATCACCCAAAACCAAAGTGGGGCAACCAAACTCAGCACCATCATTCCGGGGTAACCCGTGGGCATCTGAGGCGCATTGGACAAGCTCTGTAAAGTCTGATATTTCTTATGCGATTTTGCATGATGGTCCGAATGCCGCGATAATTCAAATAAAATGAGTCGGCCAATCAAATGATTGCTATTCCAAGAATGTTGCTCACTTACAATCTCATAATATCCGTTGGATAGCTTTTTTCGCTGTAAACCGTAATGTTCGATATAATTGATGGTCTCCAAAAAGATGCCTCCCATAAACGCAGCTCCCCAAAACATCAACATACTTTGTAAGCCAAAGAAACCATAAATCAGCATTAAAAATGATAGCTGTATTACCTGAAACTGCAACATTTCGTTCCGCCATGAAAACCAACGGTATCCCAAACGAGACAAACGCTCTCTTTCAAGTGCCCATGCCGAACACCACGTCTGCCACATCGAACGAAACCAAAATAGATAAACCGTTTCATTCATTCGAGCCGTAGAAGGATCTTCACTTGTACCCACATGCTTGTGATGTCCGCGATTGTGCTCGATGAAAAAATGCATGTACAACGAAGTACTCAACAGCACTTTGGCTAAAAATTGCTCCGATCGGTTATTGCGATGACCCAATTCATGGGCCACGTTGATTCCGAAACTACCGCAAAGGATTCCCATAGAAATAATCTTGCCGATGCGCTCAAACCAACCAATCTCTTCCCATGCATTACTCGACAAAAAACAGTATAAAACTATAAATCCAAGTTGGATAGGGACAATTACATAGAGCATCCAATCATAGATCCGATCCTTTTTTCGCAATTCCAACTTGTCTTCATCCAATTCTACATCCCTTATACCCAATAAAAATTCAGCGATTGGGATAATAAGAAAGACAAAAAACACCCCAAACCAACACCACATACCATTGCCCAATAACGACAAAAGCACGGCCACGGCGGGATACTGGTGTAACCGCAACCACATCGTTGAACATGGCATCTTATGCTGTAGGTGGAACACCTGGCGTAAGCGGCACAATTACAAGCGCATCAACCGTTACAGTGGTCAACGGCATCATTACAAACATTGTTTAACTGGAGATTAAAATGGCGTTAACAAAAAAAATTATTCTTAAAAGTAATTTTGGGGATGATGTAGCTTTTAACAATGCGTACATTAAAGTTCAAGCTGTATTTTGTACAAAATCAGAAATGAGCATCAATCTTTTAGTCCATAAAGAGCAGAATGGTCTTGTGGTTGATGCAAGGCAATATTTTTCATCTTTGGATTTGAATGGCTTTAACCCCATCAAACAAGCCTATGATTATTTGAAAACATTGCCAGAATTTGCTGGCGCAACTGATTG
>CAJBVU010000036.1 GCA_903959115.1 uncultured Bacteroidota bacterium | reverse complement strand
GATGCAGAAGCATTGTCGGCCTGGAAAGATGCCTTCGGTGCCGAACCCGGCGATTTGATTTTGTTGTTGGCCGGCGAGATGAATAAAACACGCAAACAATTGAATGAGTTGCGTTTATTGATGGGCAGCGAATTGGGTTTAAGAGATCCATTTAATTATAAGCCACTTTGGGTGTTGGATTTTCCTTTGTTGGAGCACGACGAGGAAAGCGGACGTTGGCATGCAATGCACCATCCATTCACGAGTCCTTTGCCAGAGGATGTGGAATTGATGCATACCGATCCAGGTGCCGTAAGAGCCAATGCATACGATATGGTCATCAACGGGGTAGAAGTGGGCGGTGGTTCAATTCGTATTTTTGATAAAGGATTACAGTCGCGCATGTTTGATTTACTCGGATTCACCAAGGAAGAAGCCCAATCGCAATTTGGATTTTTGATGAATGCCTTTGAATATGGCGCACCTCCACACGGGGGCATTGCATTAGGATTTGATCGTTTGTGCAGTTTGTTCGGAGGTTCAGAAAGTATCCGTGATTACATCGCATTCCCTAAAAATAACAGTGGAAGAGATGTGATGATTGATGCGCCGAGCGAGATCGATGCGAAGCAGCGCAAGGAGTTGGGGCTTTAATTGCCCAGGACTGATTTTATCGCGGATGGAGTTCGGATTTCATTACCTGAAACCAAATTAACCGGGGATGGAATTGGAATCTTAATTCTCTAAGATCGACATAAAGTGAGGGCCAAAAATGTACAGCCCTACGATAATTGCTATTATGCTAGCGGCAAGCGTTGCTCCGGCGGCCATGTCTTTTGCGCGGCCAATCATTGGGTGTTGATCGGGGTGAAGCACATCAATGGTAGTCTCTAGTGCAGTGTTCAGGCCTTCTGAAACAAAAATCAATCCCATAGCACACCAAAGAATAGCCCATTCAAAGCGATTGAGATGTTCTCCAAACAATGGTAAGCAATAGCCGGTAATTACAACGAGAATTGACATGATTCCCATGATTCGGAAATTGCGTTCCGTTCTAAGCAGGGTGATAAGTCCGTTTAATGCGAAACGCATCGACTGGTGGAACTTAGGCATGCCGATTCGTTAAATCAGTTGAGAAAAGAAATTAGAAAGTGTTGATTTTGATTCGCTTCTCGATTTCCTCCACGTCGTGACGGAATTTTTTATCGGTTTCTATCAAATCGTTCACTGTCTGACAAGCGTGAATCACCGTTGAGTGGTCGCGGCCACCAAAGAAGATACCGATGTTCTTCAAAGACGCTTTGGTAAGGTCTTTGGTGAAGTACATAGCAATCTGACGGGCTTGAACAATTTCACGTTTACGTGTCTTAGATTTTACAGCCTCAACTGGGATGTTATAGAAGTCGCAAACCAATTTTTGGATATAATCGATGCTGATTTCGCGGGTTGAGTTCTTTACGAAATTCTTCACGATTTGCTTGGCAAGATTCAAATCCAATTGCTTGCGGGTAAGACTTGCTTGGGCCAACAATGAAATCAAAGCACCTTCAAGCTCACGCACGTTGGTGTCGATGTTGTGTGCCAAATATTCCACCACATCGCGATTCAAAGTGATTCCGTCTTGATACATTTTGTTTTCCAAGATGGAAACGCGGGTATCGAAATCAGGCGTATTCAAATCGGCACTGAGGCCCCACTTAAAGCGCGACAACAGACGCTCGTCCATATTTTTCAAATCCTTTGGTGCACGGTCACAAGTCAGGATGATCTGTTTGCCGTTTTGGTGAAGGTGGTTGAAAATCTGGAAGAATATTTCTTGGGTACGTTCTTTTTTGGCGAAGAATTGAACATCGTCTACAATCAATACATCAAGGTATTGGTAGAAATTGATGAACTGATTATTATTTCCTTGCTTGGCAGAATCAATGAATTGGTTGATGAATTTCTCGGCGCTCACAAATACCACAACTTTTTGCTGGTGGGTTTGTTTGATGAGGTTACCGATGGCATGTGCCAAATGGGTCTTGCCCAGTCCGCATCCACCAAAAACCATAAGTGGGTTAAACGCGGTTCCGCCCGGCTTTTGAGCGATGGCCAAACCTGCATTTCTAGCCAATTTGTTGCAATCACCTTCCACGAAATTGTCGAACGTGTAACGGGGATTCAACTGACTGTCGATATTCATGCGCTTCAAACCAGGAATAATGAACGGATTCTTGATGGGGGTATCCAAGTTGATTGGCATGCCCAATTCGTTCTGTACTGATTTGGTACTATTGCTTCCTGTTGGAAGGTTAATGGTGTAAGGCGTAGTGTCGTGACCTGGGGCAGAGGTTTCCACGATGATATTGTATTCCAATTTGGCAGTTGGACCAATAACTTTTTTTAATGTTTTGTGAAGCAGTTGTACGTAATGTTCCTCTAACCATTCGTAGAAGAATTGACTAGGGACTTGGATCGTAAGCACCTTGTTGGTTAAACGGATTGCTTTGATTGGCTCAAACCACGTTTTGTAGCTCTGTGGAGTTACATTGTCTTTGATGATTGTAAGGCATTCTTGCCAAGAAACTTCATGTGCCTTTTTGTCCGTCATTTTTTTTCGCTTCGATAATGTGTTTAACTAATGATAATTTATTGAGTTTTTAGTTCAAAGTGCTGCTCCACTTTTAAACTAGAGTGCTAAGAAAAAGACAAAATTCACAAACTGCTAATTTTTTTTGCTTGTTTTTTAATTTTTTTTCGTAAGGTACTCAATGGTATGTGAAATCCCCGTTACAACAATTACTTATCCTTGGTACTCTCCAAACCTATTTCGCAGTATATCAGCAATTTCTCCCAATGTGGCATATGCCTCTACACAGTGCAAAATATGGGGCATTAAGTTGGTTTCTGTACCACTTGCATCATGTAGATTTTTGATGGCCGACGAAAAAATTTCATCATTTCGGGTTGCTTTGACTTGGGCGATTTTTTCGCTTTGTTGAACCCGAATACTGTCGTTTATTTTGAACGAAGGCATCGCTTCAGTTTCGTTTGAAGTGAACGAATTTACTCCCACAACTATTAGGTCGCCCTTTTCGATTGATTTTTGTGCTTCGTAGCTGCTTCTGGCGATCTGTTCTTGCATCCAACCTGCTTCAACGGCAGCCACTGATCCACCCATCTCGTCGATGAGTTTTATCAATTTCATTGCTTCTGCCTCTAGGGTATCTGTAAGGTGTTCAACGTAATATGAACCTGCCAAAGGATCCACGGTGCTGGTTGCTCCGCTTTCATTGGCAATAATCTGTTGTGTACGTAGGGCAATTCTCGCTGCTTTTTCCGTTGGTAAGTTTAACGCTTCATCGTAACCATTGGTATGAAGACTCTGTGTGCCCCCTAAAACCGCACTTAATGCCTGAATCGTAACACGGGCGATATTGTTCTCCGGTTGTTGGGCGGTGAGTGTAGAGCCCCCTGTTTGGGTATGGAAACGCAGCATCATTGCATCGGGGTTGGTTGCGCCCATACTTTTCATGATATTGGCCCAAATTCTACGTGCGGCCCTGAACTTTGCTGCTTCCTCAAAGAAATCGTTGTGTGCGTTAAAGAAAAAACTCAATCGTTTGCCAAACACGTTCACGTCTAGCCCTTTTTTCTTGGCTGCTTCTACATAGGCTTTTCCGTTGGCCAATGTGAAGGCGAGTTCTTGGACGGCGGTAGATCCCGCTTCGCGAATGTGGTAGCCACTTATTGAGATGGTATTCCATCGCGGAAGTTCTTGGCTACACCATTCAAAAATATCTGTAATCAAACGCATGCTGGGTCTTACAGGATAGATGTAAGTGCCTCTGGCAGCGTATTCTTTTAATATGTCGTTTTGTATCGTTCCACCAATTTTGCTCAAATCTGCTCCTTGCTTTTTAGCCAAAGCAACATACATCGCAAGTAGCGTTGAAGCGGTTGAATTGATGGTCATGCTGGTGGTGACGTCTTGCAATTGGATTCCTTTGAATAGGGTCTCCATATCAGACAGCGAATCGATAGCCACGCCCACTTTTCCGACTTCGCCTTCGCTCATGGCGTGGTCTGAATCGTAACCAATTTGTGTTGGAAGGTCAAAGGCTACTGAAAGTCCAGTGGTTCCTTGGTTGAGTAAGTAGTGATATCTTTCGTTTGATGCTTCGGCGGTAGAGAATCCGGCGTACTGACGCATCGTCCAGAGTCGGCCGCGATACATGTCTGCCTTTACGCCTCTAGTATAGGGGAATTGACCGGGTTGCTCTCCATCGGCGGGTCCGTATACCTTGGCAATGGGGAGGCCGCTGTTGTTTTTTTTATCCTCAGACATGGTTGCTGTTTTATTATTGGCCAAGAGTTAAGGCGATTTCATTTTTCATAAATTCCAGTCCGCGATCTTGGGGTTGAACTTCCATGGATTGGAGGAATTCGATGAGTTTTTGACATAAATCGGCGGCGGAGGCATCTGGGGGTAGGGAAGCGGTGATATTTTGCAATAATTGCAAGTGTTGTTCTTTGATGGCTTTTGTGAGGGTCCACATTTGAGAACTCACATAGATTTGCTGGGATACATTATAGTTGTATTCTTCTTTGATGGCGTGCGTGGCGGCCGCGGCGAAGCCGCGGGCCGTTTGACCTGTCTGTGCATAGGTTTGGATCAAAACAGGAATGCTTGTTCTCTCTAAAAACAACGCCAATCGCTCGTAAGCCTGCAATTTTAAAGGAGTGAAACTCTGATGATTGGTTTTTAATACTTCGGTCTTTATCAACTGTACACTGTTAGATACATGCTGTTTCATCATGTATTGGGCTGTGAAAAATACCAATAACGCCGGCAATACAATCAAGCAAAGAATAAAAATCATATCCGTTCCGGCAGGGAAAATCGCCATTGGGGAAATCATCGTAAGTATATCCATTGGGCAAAGATACAACCCGTTCGTCGAGAAGTTTATGCAGAATCCTTGCCGATTGTCTTAAATTTGTATTTATGGAAACCGTCATTTCTTCTGTTGAAACCGCCCCCGTGAAATTTACTTCTTCTGCTTTGGCTGAATTGCACCGATTGCAAGCGAGTTTGGAATTGAGCGACGACCAGTATTTGCGCATCGGCGTGAAAGGTGGAGGTTGTTCGGGTATGAGTTATTTATTGGCTTTCGATAAAAAGGAAGAGGGCGATACCTTTTACGATGTAGATGGAATTAGAACGGTGATGAACAAAGCCCATGTGATGTATGTGCTAGGAATGGAAGTGGATTGGGAAAACGGATTGGCAAATCGCGGGTTCTCATTCAATAACCCCAATGCGGCGTCTACTTGCGGTTGCGGACAATCTTTTTCTTGATCTTAACGATCTGTCCGGATGTCGATGTTCGCCGAAAATATTAAACAAGGTCTGGGTTCGGTAAAAGCCCATGCCACGCGAGCGGTGATCACTTCGAGCATCATAGCCATTGGTATTGCGGCCTTGGTTGGCATCCTCACGAGCATCAGTGCGATGCAAATTGCCGTGACTAAGACCTTTAGTAAAATGGGGTCGCAGAGTTTCACGATAAAAAATGCGGGGGGTGTGAAGCGATATGGGGAAGTGGACGACAATACGCGGCTTACGTTTGATGAAGCGTGGGAGTTTCAGAAGCGGATGGAGGGTAGGAATTCTACAGTTGCCCTGAGCATCAACGCGGACTTTGCAGGGAAGGCCACCTTTCAGTCGGCCGAAACCAACCCCAACGTTCGGGTGATTGGTATCGATGAAGATTATCTAAAAACAGCGAATTATGAATTGGGTGCTGGGCGGACATTTACCGATAACGAAGTAACGCGCGCTGTGCCGGTGGTTGTGGTAGGACAAGAAATTGTAGATAAATTGTTTCCCGGCTCCGATAAAATGGGAAGGGCCATCAATCAGGTGATTGCGGTAAATGGAAAGCCGTATCGCGTGGTTGGATCGTTGCAAACCAAGGGATCCAGTATGGGAATGAGCGGTGGCGATAGAGTAATTTTTGTGCCGATTACCCGTGCCAAGCGCGACATGAAAAACATGCAGGACAATTGTATGATAAACGTGGCGGTTGACAAGGTGCTAGATTTGGACGAAAGCATGAGTGAGGCTTATACGTTGATGCGCAGAATTAAGCGTTTAAAACCCGGCGAAGACGAGAATTTTGTGATTCAGCAAAGCACGGCGATGGCCAAGGAAGCGTTGGAGAATATCAAAATGGTGTCGGGGGTGGGGACGGTAATTGCGATTATCACATTGCTGGGAGCGGCAGTGAGTTTGATGAATATCATGTTGGTATCGGTTACCGAGCGCACCCGTGAAATTGGTTTGCGCAAGGCTTTGGGTGCCACGGCGAAACAGATAAAAAATCAGTTTTTGATTGAGGCGGTTGTGATATGCCAGATTGGTGGTGCCGGCGGAATTATTCTGGGCTTGATTATAGGTAACTTAGTGGGCGTGGCCTTGGGCGCAGGATTTGTTGCTCCGTGGGAGTGGATGCTGCTCGCCGTTGTAGTTTGTATTGTGGTGGGATTGGGTGCCGGTTTGTATCCAGCAAGTCGCGCTTCGCGGTTGGATCCTATTGAGGCGCTAAGGTTTGATTGATTAAAGAAAAACTCGTCTAATTTCAATCAGTATTCAAACGGATACGCTTAAGCAACACACACCCATCACACACGTACGCACACACACGCACACGCACACCTTGCGCACCACACAGACGCATGCGCTCGCATGCATCGACGCGCGCTCGCATGCATCGACGCGCGCGCACACGCACGCAATGTACCTTATCACCGGCATTAGCGTACAACATGATCTCGGAGTTTGGCGACCGCATTGTGCAGGTGCCATGCATGCAGCACAGCACACGGACGCTTGCAGCGCCTCCAAAGGGCAGTTCAACGTGAAGTACACGGGCTATGCCCAAGGCGACGGAGCTGAAGCCTTTATGCGTCATGCAAACGCCGCGAGAGGCATTCTCAAATT
>CAJBVU010000035.1 GCA_903959115.1 uncultured Bacteroidota bacterium | reverse complement strand
AATCGTTCATGTTGCAAGTAATATGATCTGAAGAGTTCAATTTACAAGCGCGCTCTAGCAAACGGCTGTGCAAGTAAAATACATCTCCAGGATAAGCCTCACGTCCTGGTGGACGGCGAAGCAACAAAGAAACCTCACGATATGCTACGGCCTGTTTCGACAAATCGTCGTAGATTACCAATGCTGGCAATCCCAAGTCGCGGAAATATTCACCAATTGCACATCCTGCCATTGGAGCAAAGAATTGCAAAGGTGCTGGGTTAGAAGCGGCAGCGGTTACAACTACTGTGTAAGCCATAGCACCACTCTCTTCCAATGATTTTACAACTTGCTTTACAGTAGACTCTTTCTGTCCACAAGCAACATAAATACAATATACAGGGTTTCCTTTTTCGTAGAACTCTTTTTGGTTGATAATGGTATCCAAAGCGATGGCAGTTTTACCAGTCTGACGGTCACCAATGATCAACTCACGCTGACCTCTTCCAATTGGAATCATGGCATCGATAGCCTTGATACCTGTTTGCAAAGGCTCAGTTACAGGTTCGCGATACAAAACACCAGGGGCTTTACGCTCCAATGGCATTTCAAACAACTCACCAGTGATTGGTCCTTTACCATCTACAGGCTGACCCAACGCGTTGATAACACGACCTAATACGCCATGTCCAGCATTGATCGATGCGATCTTACCTGTACGTTTTACCTTGTCGCCCTCTTTGATGTCTCCACTACTACCCATCAATACAGCACCTACATTGTCCTGTTCAAGGTTAAGAGCCACCGCGCGAACACCGTTGGTAAATTCTACAAGTTCTCCGTATTGTACGCCCAAAAGGCCATAGATACGGGCGATACCGTCACCCACTTGGAGTACGGTTCCTACTTCTTCTAAACTCGCAGCAGTGTTAAAACCAGTAATCTGGTCCTTTAAAATGCTGGAAATTTCGTCGGGTCTAATATTTGACATAACAGTTTTTTATGCGATTTGAAGGTCTTTTTTCAATTTTAAAATTTGGTTTGATAGGGTAGCATCATAAATCTTCCCGTCAAACACGATATTCAATCCACCTATTACAGTGGGGTCAATGCTTTGAGTTAATATTACATTATTGGCACCCGAGGTTTGGGCGACATATTTTTTGACTGCATCAAGTGCCGCATCGGTTAATTGCACAGCCGAAGTAACAATGGCTGTAGTAATTCCCATGTGCACATTGTACAATCTAACAAAGGCTTCGGTCATCGAAGGAATAAATGCCTCGCGATTCTTTTCGGCCATCAAATTCAACAATTGTTTGGATAATTCAGAGCAAGAAACAAATATTTTTGCGAGCCCTTCTTTCTTAACCGTCTTTTTCAACATTGGACTGTTTAAGAAAACGATTAAATCATCACTTTCCTCACAAGCCTGTTGAATCACCAAAATATCAGCCATTACAGCGTCAATCGCTTTTTCCTCCATCGCCTTTGTAAATAAGGCGGTGGCATAACGAGAGGCGATTTTAAAATCTGACATACCGTTTGGCTTAGTTTAGTTGTGACAATTGATTTTCGATGATCGTTTGTTGCGCAGCGTTGTTTTCCAATTGTTGATGCATCAATTTCTCTGCAATTTGAACAGACAAAACAGATACTTCGCGCTTAATTTCAGCAATCGCAGCAGATTTCTGCTTTTCGATTTCGTCCTGAGCACGATTCATCAATTTCTTAGCCTCTTCATCGGCAGTTGCTTTCGCATCTCCAACGATTTTGTCGCGCATTTCACGGGCTTCTTTCAACATAGAATCACGCTCCTTGCGAGCCTCTGCTAACAAAGACTCATTCTCACCTTGAAGACGAATCATTTCTGATTTAGTCTTTTCAGCCAATGAGAGCGAATCTTCAATGGTCTGTTCGCGGTTGCGAATAGATTCTAAAATGGGTTTCCAAGCGAATTTTTTCAGGATGAAAAGTAACAATGAAAATGTTACAAGCATCCAAAATACCAATCCTATGGCAGGTGTTACTAACTGCATTTCTTTACGTTTTTAAAATAAAGGGATTGAGCCGAAAGGCCCAATCCCGTGGGTTTTTTACAAAAACAGAATCAACAAACAAACAACGATCGCGAAAAATACTGCACCCTCGATAAGAGCTGCAGCTACAATCATGTTTGCACGGATATCACCTACTGATTCTGGTTGGCGGGCGATAGATTCCATAGCGCTACCACCGATACGACCGATACCGATACCGGCACCAATAGCTGACAAACCAGCGCCAATAGCGGCACCCATTTTACTGTACGCAGCGGCTGAATTGTCTACGGCTGCTTGAAGGAGAGTGTTCATGAGACTCATAATTATTTGGTTGTTTTATATTAGGTTTTACTTATTTGTTAATGATGATGTTCTTCAACTGCCATTCCAATGTAAATGGCGCTGAGTAATGTGAATACAAAGGCCTGTAAAAATGCGACTAGCAATTCCAACAAACCCATGAATACGGTAAATGCAACACTTAATGGACTCACTGCATATCCCAATCCCTGACTCATAGAACCAAAGATGAATATCAAACTGAAAAATCCAAGAATAATAATGTGACCAGCCGTAATGTTGGCGAATAAACGCAACATCAATACGAATGGCTTTAAAACCACACCAAGAACTTCAATTGGAATGATAATAACATACATCCAAACCGGTACATCAGGTAAGAAAATATGCTTCCAATAATATTTATTACCGTTTAAATTGACTGTAAGGAAAATGACTAACGCCAATACCATAGTGACAGCAATATTACCCGTAACGTTTGCACCGCCTGGGAAAATCGGAATCAACCCAAATATGTTATTTACAAATATGAAAAAGAAAACACTCAACAATAAAGGCAAATATTTATCAGCCTTGTGACCAATCGATGCTTTCGCAACGTCATCACGAATAAACAAAATCAAAGGTTCAATCAAATTATGGAATCCCTTTGGCGCTTTACCCGCTCTATTCACGTATGACCTCGCCATTCCAATGGCAATCCACATCAATGTAATAACCGCCAACATCATCGCCAAAACATTTTTAGTGATTGATATGTCGTATATCACTTCCGTATTGGCTTTATCCTCCCAAACAATCACGCCCTTCTCATTCAATTCAAAACCTGCATATGCAGCATGACCATGCTCAAATCGGGCAGAGCTAAAATTGACAAGACCCTGAGATTTTGTGTATATGATAACGGGCAATGAAATTGATACTGCGTCATGTCCTTCTCCCCACAAATGCCAATCGTGTGCATCAGCAATGTGGTCGATGATCATTTTACCTGGATCGTATTTTTCAGGTTTCGCATGTTCATTGTGAGCTGTAGAATGTCCGGCTTCAGTATTTACATGTGTTTCCGCATTTGTGTCATTTGCATGGCTTGAAAAAGCAGAAACAAAAGAAAACGTCGACAAAATAGCAGTGGCGAACATTTTCCTTACCGAGGAAGAGTTGAAAAGTGTAATAAAATCAGGCATTTTCTTTGCTGGGCCCATCGTTCGAATCGGGGCGCAAGTTAATACGCTTTTCAGACATTTCAAACGACAAAAATAAAATAAAATACAAGCCAAATGTTATTACGAAAACTATATCGGCCTTTCCCTGCCTCAAAACGGATATCAGTAAAAAGGTTAGCACGCCCATTAACCGAATCATACTTGAAATCATGGCACGACGAATCCACTGATTTGGATTTGCCACTTGGCTTCTATCTACGTAGTATCTCAATGCCCAAAACAGGGACACCAAGAACACCAAACCCCAGTAAACATCTGCGGTGACGATGATTTTTGCATTCAAATAATCAAATAAACCGGTTACAAGACCCAATAAACACCCTAATACCCAAAGCCGAACGCTGTATGTTTTCACTTTTAAAATTTCTTCAAAATTATGTACAAACTGCTACCAACTCCCAGAAATACACCCAACAAGATACCCACAGGGTATGCCAATGCCAACCACTGATCTAATAAATAACCCAAGTAAGTAATCAGAAGAATTGTAGCTATCATCTGAAATGCGATACCTGTATATTTCGCAAAATCTTGCATGTACTGCAAATGGCAATATTATTTTGATACCACCGGAGCGGATGCCGCTGCTCCACCCGCCGGAACACTTACTGCAACATTCATGGTACAACGACCGTTGAATTGTGCACCCGACTCAATAACCATCTTATTGGTGACGATATCCCCATCAATTTTGGCGGTAGGTTTTAACTCCAATATATTCTTTACCGTGACATTGCCTTTGATATGTCCTGCCACAGTCGCAGAATCCGCTTCGATGTTGCCAAGAATTTTCCCCGTCCCACCTATCACTAACCGCTGCCCTACTTTTACATTTCCTTCAATTGCACCGTCAACCCTGAAGTCACCATTCGACACCAAATCGCCGGTGATCCTGGTCCCTTGCCCAATGATATTAAGAATCCCCTGAGACTGAACAGTCTTTTCGCTTTTTGTGTTGTTATTGTTGAAGATTGCCATGATTATAATTTATTTATGATTCCTTACAAATATAACAAATCACGTCAGCTTTTCAAAGCCCATCACAGCCTATTTAGGTCGAGCCGATGTAGAGTCAAATTGGCCGTCCTTCCCCTCCAGAATTGTATTTAACACGTCTTGCTTACTTCTTTGAACCTCCAAAGTCCTCGACAAATCCTCAATTTTTTGATTTAACTGCAATATCTCTTTACGCGATTCCTTAGTAACAGCATTGGGAACAATTCCGCGCAGCGGCGTATAGGCCAAAAGCAATAAAACGATTACCGTAAAACCGATTAGCAAACTACTAAAAACCATCAAAACGTTGATTGGTGTCAATCGCACAGAAAAAACTTCTGCAAAAGTTGTGTCGTTTATCAATACAAAACGATGTTTGTTTCGAAGATTGGCGATAATTTTGCGTCTGCGTGATGTTTTGGACATTTTTATCGGGATTGAATCAATAAAAACTCAAAAATAGCGTTTTAACCAACACAAAGAATGCGCCTAGGCTCAAAAAAACAATTATACATCTTGCTGGTGTTCGCGACAATCTTATCGTCGTGCAGCAACCAAGAGTCATGGGCTTACAAAGAATGGCACAATACCCTTGCGCATTACAACACCTTCTTTAATGCTGAACAGAAATGGCTAGAAACCGTTGAAACCACCAGAGAAGGTTACAAAGACGATTTCAGAAAGCCCATATTACTGATCAATTATGGCACAATTGACATCCTGAAAGGAAACCAAGCAGCAATGGACGAAGTCATAAAAAAGGCTTCCACCATGATCGACAAACACCCAAGAAGCAAATGGGTAGACGATGCATACCTATTAAATGGCAAGGCCTATTTCATGAAAGGCGAAATCAGCGCGGCCATTGACTTATTTGAATTTGTTCAGTCGCACTTTACTGATCCCAAAATTCAATTCTCTGCCCAACTCTGGATTGCCCGAAGTTTCTATGTCAAAGGTCAATATGTGGATGCCGAAATCTTAGTTCAAAACGCGCTCAAAAACCCTGACTTCCCCAACACCCTGACCACCGAAGCCAATTATTTGCTTGGAGCGATGCAATTTGCCTTGGGTAAATATTCTCAAGCAGCAGCACCGTTAGAAATTGCCTTGTTAGGCAAGCAAACCCGGATGGATAAATATCGTCTGCACTTTGCACTGGGCCATTGTTATATCACATCAAAGGAATATGACAAAGCCGAAATCCATTACAGCAAAATAAGCAAACTCAACCCACCCTACGAGCTCGCATTCCACGCCCGGATGTCGCAAGTAAATATTTTATCCGCCAAACAGGAGAACTACACCAAAGCCAACAAGGTTCTTGGAAAAATGTTAAAGGACGATAAAAATGCCGACTATCTCGGTACTATATATATAAGTATGGGCGAAAATGAATTGAAGGCTCAGAACGTCTCAATGGCCATAAAACGATTCAACCAAGCCATCCAACTCACCCAAAACAACGAGCATAAAACCAATGCATACCTATCGTTAGGTAATTATTATTTCATTAACCACAGCTACGAGCAAGCCGCCAAATACTACGATTCAGCAAACAACATCATAGATAAATCTCACCCTGATTTTGAAGCGATAGTGCAACGAAACGACATATTAAGTGATTTGCTGAAAGAAGTCCTTACGATTTCTAACAATGATAGTTTGCTGCGGATGGCGAAAGACCCAGATTGGCGTTCAAAGAAAATTGCAGAGGCCATTGAAAGAGAGAAAAAAGCTCAAGATGCCGCACTAAAGGCGCAGAATATCGCGAATCAACAAAAGGCAAATTCGGGATCTCAGAATCCAGGTATGGGTGGACCCGGTGGCATGAATGCCGGCGGCGGCATGGGTAATCCTATGGACAACATGGGTGCTTCGGGAACAAACTCATCCTTCCCTTTCTATAACCCTGCTAATCGGACCAAAGGACAGCAAGAGTTTGTAAAAACTTGGGGCACGAGAGAAAACCGCGATTACTGGAAGTACAATGGAAAGAAAGTTCAATCAGACAACGGCAATGGAAATTTGAGCCAAAATCCGGGCCAAGATAGTAGCAGCAACGCATCGAACACCAAGAGCAATCAAGATAAAACATCGGTCGATACAACTGCTATTCCAGCCAATATATCGGCAAATGAAAAAAAATACTACGCCGAATTACCCCTAACAGCGGAAGCGCAAACAAAAAATCAGACTGCGGTTGCACTTTCACTTTTTGAAGCCGCAAAAATTTACCAAGATCGTCTGATTGAATATCCCGAGGCCATCCGATTGTTCACCGAACTTGTTCGCAGGTTTCCTAATTCAGAAAACACACCCCAGGCCTTGTACGAATTGGTAAAGTTGAATAAGCAATCGGGCGACTATACGCAGGCCGACGAATGGAAAGCTAAGTTATATACCCAATTTAGCAAAAGTGTTTACGTACGCATGCTCGAAACCGGTGGCTCACTCAGCGAATTGGCACAAAACGCCTCTGGCAACCAAGCCATCGATAGTTTATTCGAAAAAATGGTTGTTGCCTATACCCGCGGTGATTACACGGAAGCGCTAGTCATCAAACAGGCGTCCGACAGAAACTTTGCGGGAAATTACATTCAAGCCAAATTTGATTATTTGCAGTCACTTTGCTTTATAAAAAAGGGAGATATCCCTAAAGGAATTTCGCTACTCGAGCAATTGGTCTTAGATTATCCGTCGAGCGATATTTCATTGAGGGCTAGAGATATTATAGAGGCCCAGCAACGCCTAAAACTTGAGTCAGAGATCAATGGAGGGAACACCGCGGCAACTGGCGCTAACGCAGGAGCCAAATTCAAATCGGCTACGCCCAAGGAACCCCTCGATGTTATTTTTGTTTTCTCCAAAGGCACCAACGCCAATATGATTCGCGCAGCCATCAGCGATTTCAACAAAAAGCAATTTTCCTTTGAGAACCTTGCCATCGCCTCACCCCTATTAATTGGCAGTAATTACGTGATCCGCGTTTCTCAATTTAGCACCAACCCAGTAGTTAATGACTACATCAATCTTATCAACAAAGCCACCGCCGATTTTGCGGCAAAAGGCCTCTTTGAATACAATGCGATGCCCATCACCGAAGGAAACTTCGTTGAACTTTCAAAGTCGATGGATTTAAACGGATATCGTCAGTTTTCCGCGAAACAATAAGGCTGAATTCTGCGTATATTCGCAATTGATTCATGGCTGCTCCAGGGTTTAAATTCACGTTGATCAAACGCTTTTGGCAATTCCTCATTGGTGGAACCATCGCCGTTTTTTTACTATTCATTTTGGTCAGTTTTGGCCTATTTGGCGAAATGCCTGATGTAGAGGATTTAGAAAATCCCAAAAATGCGCTAAGCTCAGAAATTCTGGGTGATGATGGCACGTTAATGGGCAGCTTTTATCTGGAGAATCGAATCAATACAGCCCATAAAGACATCGCACCTTGCGTGTTCAATGCGCTGGAAGCAACAGAGGATGTGAGATTTCGCGGTCATTCTGGGATTGATATTCGTGGAACCATTCGCGCTGTGGTTGCCTTGGGTCAAGATGGCGGGGCCTCTACCCTTACACAGCAGCTTTCAGAAAACTTATTTTATCGTCTTCAAAAACCCTCCTCCAAAATTGGCATGGTGATGCAAAAATTCAAGGAATGGGTTATCGCAGTTGAACTAGAACGCCGCTATACCAAAAACGAAATCATCACGATGTACCTCAATACAGTTCCCTTTTCGGGAATTTCCTTTGGTATCGAGTCCGCATCAAAAGAGTTCTTCAACAAAAAACCCAAAGACCTCCTCATCGAGGAAGCTGCCGTATTAATTGGGATGTTAAAGGCAAACCATCGCTATAATCCAAAATTTAACCCAGACAAATCGCTTTCACGCCGAAACACTGTTTTGGAGCAGATGAATAAATATAATTTCTTAACCGACGATAGTCTGGAATTATTGAAAGCCAGACCAATAAAAATCAATTATCGCAGCGCTGAAATGGACGGAATGGCCCAATATTTCAAATTCTATTTGGGCGAATACCTAAAGCCTTGGTGTAAGGAAAGAGGCATCGACCTTTACCGTAGCGGATTAAAAATATACACTACATTAAACCCTAAGTTGCAGCAATACGCCGAAAAGGCGGTTCAGCAACACATGCCTGAGCTGCAATCGCAATTCACCAAAAGCTGGGGCGAGGAAAAACCATGGCGGTACGTAACAACACGCGCTGTAATTCCAGGATTCATCGAAAGTGCCTTAAAACGCACTGAACGATACAAAGGCCTGGCTGAAGAGATGGGCGATGATTCTGCAAAAATCATTCAGGAGTTAAAAAAACCCATCAAAATGACCGTCTTCTCCTGGCATGGAGATGTAGATACGATTATGTCGCCCTACGATAGCATGGCTTACATCAAAAAAGTATTGATGGCTGGCTTTATTGCCGTTCAACCCGAGTCGGGCCATGTGAAAGCATGGGTGGGTGGAATCAACCACAAACATTTCAAATATGATCACGTGAACCGCCGTGCTCGCCGTCAAGTGGGCTCTACATTTAAGCCGATTGTATATGCTACTGCCATCGACATAAATCAAATGACTCCTTGCACGGAATTCCCAAGGGAGCGCACCACATTTTTCTCTGGCGGCCAAGAATGGAGTCCGCGCAATGCCGATGGAAAATCGGGTGGCGTTTGGACGATGTCGAAGGGTTTGGCACTGTCTGACAATTTGATCACCGCGCAGGTCATGAAAAGCCTAGGCGATGATGCCCCAGATATAGTAGTGAAATTTGCTGAACGCGTGGGTATCGAAGCCAACCGAATCCCTAAAGTACCATCAATTTGTTTGGGCACGATGGAATTATCACCGTTCGAAATGGCCAGTGCATATTCTGCCTTCGCAAACAATGGATTGTGGGTAGAACCCACATTCTTGTTGCGCATCGAGGATAAAAACGGCAACATATTAGAAGATTTCAGTCAGCCCAAAACCGACCAAGTACTGAGCGCAGAAAAGGCATATATGATGTTCCGTATGCTAGAAAATGTTGTAAATGGCGGAACGGGGAGTCGTATTCGTGGAGGCAAATACGCCGTTGAAGGACATATCGCTGGCAAAACGGGAACGACTCAAGGATCAGCCGATGGTTGGTTCATGGGATTAACAAAAAACCTAGTTTGTGCTACATGGGTAGGCGCGGATGATCCAACGGTAAGGATTCGCGGCACGCTCATTGGTCAAGGCGCCAATATGAGTTTACCAATATTCGCATATTTCATCAAGGCAGCACTCGACGATAAATCCACCGGGATATCTGCGGATGCGCTGGACATGCCGGATGGGTTTGACCTAAGTTTGTTGGACTGTAGCAAGCGAGCGATAGGCGATGACCGTCGTCCGCCAGCAAATATTCCAGGACTTGGAGAATAAGTTGTTTTTGCTAAATAATTTTGTTATATTTGCACCCCTTAAAAAGTAATAAATCCAATGAAACCCGATATTCATCCATCGACCTACCGCAAAGTTGTTTTCAAAGACATGAGCTGCGACCATAGCTTTATCGTACACAGTTGCGTAAACACAAAAGAATCTATCAAATGGGAAGACGGCAACGAATACCCATTGTACAAATTGGAGATTTCTTCACAATCACATCCTTTTTACACAGGTAAACAGAATTTGATCGACACGGCAGGACGTATCGACAAGTTCATGAAGCGTTACAACAAGAAATAATTCTTGTCGTTTCGTCGATAGACTTAAAAAAGCCAACCCTTCGGGTTGGCTTTTTTATTTTTCGTGTAAATTTGCGACATGGCAACCCTTCTGCAGTTTGTTGAACCCTCGCAAATAGAAAATCTCTACCCCCTTACCATTACAAGACCCGCGGCGGATTTGCGCTGTGGCATACTTACAATTGCAGAAAAATGGATGCGCGATTTAGGCATCAAGCAAGAACATACCGGATTCCTTACCCGAGAACACCTAAATCACCCACAAAGTAGGTTCAATGCAGTTAGGGCAACAGAGAGCTCTTCCACAATCATTCAGATTCACGGTTCCATCATCCCCAACCCCTTGCTGATTGCGCATACAAAAGGACTCAAACCGGGAGAAGCATTATCGCACAACAACGAAATCATTGTTTCTTGCATCACAACAGAGTCGAGCGAAATAGGCAAAACCATCAATTACACTGACACATTTGATTCCATCGATCGACCTTACCACATCTTCGCATTAAACGGCAAAGAAATAATTCAAGATTTTGCGAGAATTACCGGCGGCAGAGCATCAAATAGCCTCTCTAACAGCAATCGTTCATTTGGCACCCACCCAATCTTCATCGAAGACGGAGCGAAAGTGGAATGTGCAACGCTCAATAGCAACGATGGACCCATTTACATAGGCAAGAATGCCGAAATCATGGAAGGCAGTCTTGTGCGCGGTCCTTTTGCGATGTGCGAAGGCGCCGTACTAAAAATGGGCACCAAAGTATATTCATCAACTACCCTTGGCCCATATTGCGTGGCCGGCGGCGAAATTTCAAATGTCGTTTTTTGGGGATACAGCAACAAAGGCCACGATGGATTTCTTGGCAACGCCGTCTTGGGCGAATGGTGCAACATTGGAGCCGACACCAACGCTTCTAACCTCAAGAACACATACGATGAAGTAAAAGTATGGAATTACAGTAGTGGTCGATTTGAGAAGAGCGGACAGCAATTCTGCGGATTAATCATGGGCGATCATAGCAAGTGCGGAATAAATACGATGTTCAACACGGGAACAGTGGTTGGGGTAGGTTGCAATTTATTCGGAGCGGGCTTCCCAAGGCAATTTGTCCCTGACTTTAGCTGGGGCGGTGCACAAGGATTTGTTACCCATAAATTGGATGCGGTGCACAAAACAGCGGCATTGGTTTTACCCCGAAGAAAACGCGAATACGGCGATTTCGAAAAACAAGTCATGGAATACGCATTCACGATCACAGCGCCACTGCGCGGTGAAGAATAATCATTAAAAATACCAAAACAAAAAGGGCCGAAAGGCCCTTTTTGTTGCTATTCCATAAGAACACTTACAATCTAGCTATTCTAATTTATAACGCTGAATTCATACTGCGAACTGCGGCAGCACTCTTCTCAAATTCAGCTTTCTCCTCACCATTTAATTCCAATTCAACAATTCTCTCCCAACCATTCTTACCTAAGATTACTGGAACACCAATACAAATATCAGATTGACCGTATTCGCCATCCAAAGAAACGCAGCAAGCCATCATTTTCTTCTGATCACAAACAAGACTCTGAACCAACACACTTACGGCAGCTCCAGGAGCATACCAAGCACTTGTTCCCAACATACCTGTCAATGTAGCACCACCCACCATAGTATCAGCTTTAACTTTCGCTAACACGTCAGACGACAAAATTTGACTTACTGGAACACCTTTGTAAGATGCCAAACGAGTCAAAGGAATCATAGTAGTATCGCCATGACCACCGATCACCATGCCATCTACATCTGACGCTGGGCAACCCAAAGCAGTAGACAAATAATACTTGAATCTCGCGGAGTCAAGTGCGCCACCCATACCAATAATCTTATGCTTCGATACACCTGAATTTGATTTAGCCAAGTATGTCATTGTATCCATAGGATTACTAACGATTACAAATACCGCATTGGGCGAGTGCGCTAAACAATTCTCCATCACCATTTTAACAATACCAGCATTGATACCAATCAACTCCTCACGTGTCATTCCTGGCTTACGAGGAATACCACTTGTAATTACAACCACATCACTTCCAGCGGTCTTAGAATAATCGTTCGTACTGCCAGAAATACGCGTATCAAACCCATTAAGGGCTGCAGTTTGCATCAAATCCAAGGCTTTCCCCTCGGCGAAGTTTTCCTTGATGTCTAACAGCACAACTTCTGCTGCGAAATTTTTGATTGCAATGTACTCCGCACAGCTTGCGCCTACGTTTCCTGCTCCGATGACACTGATTTTGCTCATGATGATGTGATTTTTCTTTTGGTAACGCGAATTTACAAAATCAAAAACGATCTTTTGCGAAAATTCCAACTCATTTACATTAATTAAAAAAAATCAATCTAACTCACTTACTTTTGCGATCGTTTTACAAACTAAATACAAAAAGCAAGTGAAAAACAAATACGTCGACCTAATCAACCAAACATTTTACTTCCCCACAGAAGAGTTCAAGTTAGACAGTAACGACAATTTAGAATTCCACGGAATTCCTATGATGGACCTTATCGAGCAATACGGAACACCATTGAAATTCACCTACTTACCTAAGATATCTGAGAATATCCAAAAGGCAAGAACCTGGTTCAATGTAGCCATTGCCAAAGCCGACTACCAAGGCAAATACTTCTATTGCTATTGCACGAAAAGCAATCACTTCTCACATGTCATCGACGAAGTACTTAAGAACAACGTACACATTGAAACATCGTCGGCCTTTGACATAAACATTCTAGAGAACCTATTTGAACAAGGAAAAATCAGCAAAGACAAGTTCATCGTTTGCAACGGTTTCAAGAAGGAAAACTACATCGAAAACATTGCAAATTTGATCAATAACGATTGGACAAACGTAATTCCTGTAATGGATAACAGCAATGAGATTGACTTACTTACCCAATACACCGACAAACCCGTT
>CAJBVU010000034.1 GCA_903959115.1 uncultured Bacteroidota bacterium | reverse complement strand
CGCCCCGAGTGCTATGGCACAACAGAATTCACCAAAAATCTATGTAACAGGTGTTGGAAAGGTGACTGTATTTCCGAATGCAGCAGAAATTACGCTCGCGATGAAATTTGTGAGGCCCACGCTGAGAGAGGCAATCAACGAAAATCAGAAGACTGCATCAGCGGTTTTGGCCATCACCAAAAAATATGTGTTAGATACCAATGAAATCAAAGTGAGTCTCATTTCAACTGATAAAGTAATGCGATGGGATGCCGCACTGAAGAAAGAAGTTTTTGTGGGTTTTGAGTCGTCCCAGAAAATCATTTTCACGCTGAAAGAACTCGCTGCGATGCAGAATTTCACAGAGGCGGTGCTGAAAACCAAAATTTATGAAATTGAAAAGGTTTCCTATTTTCACACAGAAGGGGCGAATTTTGTGAGGCAAGCCCAAGAAATGGCTGTTGCCGATGCCTTGGAATCCACCAATCGATTGGCAAAAGCGGCCAATGTAAAATTGGGTAAGGTCTTTTCCATGGAAACCAATTCGAGTCCAACCGAAGGGATTGACAATTCAGTAAACTCTTATAATTTTCACGCGTATGGCAAAAGCATGGGTGGCGAGGGCGTGAGTTCGAGCGGACAATTGATTCATTTTACCGCGACAGTGAAGATGCACACTTTAATTGAGTGAGGCGCTACTTCGGCAAAGTGCCTTTGATGAAGTTCCAAACCTCATCACGGCCGACCTTGGTTTCTGCGCTGCTGATGAAAAATGGGGGCAATTCGTTCCAAAATTCTAAAAGTTTTGCTTCAATCGCTGCTTTGTTAGCCTCCAATTCTGCGGGTTTGAGTTTGTCTGCCTTCGTGCCAATCAATGCCATGGGGATTCCGTGCTCGCCACACTCATTGATGAAGTCCATGTCGATCTGCTGTGGCTTGATTCGTAGGTCGATCAAAACAAATAAACAATACATAGTCACCCTCTCGTGCAAATAATGTTTGATCATTTTGCCAAAAATTTCCCGCTTGTCTTTGGAGAGTTTCGCGTAACCATAGCCCGGTAAATCCACGAATTGGATTTTCTTGTTCAACAAAAATAAATTGATGCTCTGCGTTTTGCCAGGCGTGGAGCTCGTTTTGGCTAGTCCATTTCTTTGCGTGAGCATATTAATTAAGCTGCTTTTACCCACATTACTGCGACCAATGAATGCGAATTCTGGCAATTCGGTATGAGGCATGTCCGCATTCTTTTGCCAACTTCCAATGTATTCTGCGGTATTGATGTCCATTTGTTGCGATTTTGCGTCTGCAAATATCGGTGTGTTTGCACTTCGATTCGTCGGTCACTGCCCACGAAATTGCGTATATTTGTAACTTTATCGTGTCAAGCCAAGTTAAACCCAACCCAAATTCCGATGCTTCCAAGAAGCAGCAAGTGGAAGAGATGTTCGATAACATTTCTCCGCGCTATGATTTTTTGAATCACTTTTTGTCGTTGGGCGTAGATTACTCCTGGCGCACCAAAGTGAGGAAGAATGTCAATTCCTTCGGCGCGAAGCACATTTTGGATGTGGCAACGGGCACGGCGGATTTGGCAATCGAAATGACAAAAATCGAAGGTTCGAACATCGTTGGTGTTGACATTAGCCAAGGCATGCTCGATTTTGGTCAGATCAAATTGAATCAGAAAAATCTCACCTCGCGCATTCGTTTAACCCAGGCCGATTCGGAGAAGTTGCCTTTTCAAGAGGGTGATTTTGATGCGGTTACGGTAAGTTTTGGTGTAAGGAATTTCGAGAATTTGCTGGCCGGTTTGGCCGAAATGCATCGCGTATTAAAGCCCGGTGGACCGATGGTAGTGTTGGAGTTTAGCAAGCCAACAAATCCAATTTTCTCTCGATTGTATTGGTTTTATTTCAAAAATATTTTGCCGTTGATGGGCATGCTGCTTTCCCGAAGTACCAACGCCTATACCTATTTGCCTCAAAGTGTTGCGGCATTTCCGGAAGGCGAAGAATTTGTACAAAAAGCAAAATCTGTGGGGTTTTCCCACGTTACCTATAAGCCCCTTACATTTGGTATCTGTACCATGTATACATGCGTAAAATAATTGTCCTCATATTGTTGTTGGTTTTGGCGGGAAAGTCGTTTTCCCAGCCCCGTGATTACAATCGGGATTATCGCAAGCATTTCTTCTGGGGTATCGCTTTTGCCGGTACCTATGCCAAAATGAAAATGGAGTTGGATCCAGTTTTTTGGCAACGCACCGATTCTATACAAAGTATTCGTCCTGGCGGACAGGCCGGCGGGGGATTTGGTGGTTCTGTGGCTTATCGAATGGGCAAGTATTGGGAAGTGAAAACATTAACAATGCTTCAGTTGCATCAGCGTGACATACAATATACTTGGCAGCATACTCCGGGCCCCAATTTGAAAATCGAAACGATTTCTTTTGATATGCCTCTAACGATAAAGTATCGCAGTGATATGCCTAACAACACACGGATGTATGTTTTGGGTGGCTTCCGATGGTCTCATGATTTTCAGAGTAACGAAGGTTTGGTAATTGGTGAGTCAAAACCATTGATCGCCATGAAAGCCAATACCTATTACTATGAATTTGGGGCGGGGATGGAGTTTCGTTTGGATTTTGTAGATATGTCGGTGGAGTTAAAAATGAGCAACGGCCTCAATAACGCCTTGGTTCGGGTGCCCAATAGTTACTATTCTGGTAGCCTTTCCGCGCTTTTTCCCCGTTTGTTTAGTATTTCGTTGATGGCACAGAATTGAATTTCGTATTACAACATAAAGATCCTTTCACCAAAGCAAGAGCTGGTGTGATTGATACCGCGCATGGTCGCATACAAACTCCTATCTTTATGCCAGTGGGTACCGCTGGCACAGTTAAAGGGGTGCATCGCAATTTCTTGCTTAACAAAAATGATATCAACGCCGATATCATCCTAGGCAATACCTATCATCTTTATTTGAGGCCGGGCCTCGATATTTTGCAAAAGGCAGGTGGGATTCATGGGTTCAGCAATTGGGATCGACCTGTACTAACCGATAGCGGGGGATACCAAGTGTATTCCTTGTCTGGTACTCGAAAACTCACCGATGAAGGGGTGAAATTTGCCAGTCATATCGACGGGTCAAAACACATGTTTAGCCCAGAGCGGGTGATGGATATTCAGCGCATCATTGGGGCGGATATTATCATGGCTTTTGATGAATGTACGCCGTATCCCTGCGAGTATGAATACGCAAAAAACTCAATGCACATGACCCATCGTTGGTTGGATCGATGCTTTAGTCGTTTCAATGAGACTGAGCCCGTTTACGGCCATGAGCAGGCGTTGATGCCCATCGTACAGGGCAGCGTTTACGATGATTTGCGCAAGCAAAGTGCAGAATATGTATTAAAACACGATGCCCAAGGTTATGCCATTGGCGGTTTGAGTGTGGGTGAACCCCATGAGGATATGTATCGCATAACAGAATTGGTGACCGATATTTTACCGTACGACAAACCGCGTTATTTGATGGGTGTGGGAACGCCGGAAAATTTGTTGAATGCCATTGCGCTGGGGGTAGATATGTTTGATTGTGTGATGCCTACCCGCAACGGCAGAAATGGCAATGTATTTACATGTGAAGGCATCGTGAATATCAAGAATAAAAAGTGGGCAGATGACTTTGAACCCTTGGATTCATTGCTCACGCCGGAGTATAGTAAGGCCCATGTTCGACATTTGTTTCAGGCCAATGAAATGATGGGCCCGATTATCGCCAGTATACAGAATTTGCGTTTTTACCTGTGGTTGGTTCGACAGGCTAGGGAAAGGATTTTACAAGGCGATTTCCACCTCTGGAAAGAAAGTATCCTCAAAACAGTGTCGCGAAAATTGTCGTAGTTTGCATCGCCTCGCATCGATATGAAATTCAAAAAGTTAGACTGGTATATCGCAAAGAAGTTTTTAGAAACTTTCTTCGTTACCGTGATGCTTTTTATTGTCATCATTATGGTGTTTGATGTGGCGGAAAAGCTGGATGATTTTTTGGAAAAGTCTGCGCCGGTGGGTGAGATTTTTACCATCTATTACCTCAATTTTATTCCCACATTACTCAATACATTCTCGCCGATTTTCATTTTTATTTCGGTGCTCTATATGACATCGAGATTGGCTTCACGCACTGAGATTATCTCTATGCTCGCCGGGGGGATGTCGTTGCGAAGGATTTTGATGCCCTATATGGCCACGGCGGCTCTACTTGCGATGGGAAGTTATATGTTGAATGCCTGGGTGATTCCCATTACCGACAAGGCGAGGGTGAGGTTCGAGAATGCTTACATGCGCGATTACTATTCCCAGGCAAAATCGACCATTTTTAGGCAGATTAAGCCCGGTGTGATTTTGTACATGGAGTATTTCAATAACAACGATAGTTCAGGGGTGGGGGTAACGTTGGAGGAGTATAAGGGGAAGGAATTGAAGAGCTCTTTGTTTGGTCGTTTCATCCGGTGGTCGCCCGAGGCCAAGAAATGGCGATTAGAAATGGTTTGGCAACGAAAGTTTTTTGCCAGTGGAAATCAGCAGATTCAATATCAATCGATGATGGATACGATGATTGCGTTTAATCCAGAGGATTTCTTTTTTCGGATCGAGGACGTGCAGAGTCTGAATCAGAACGAGTTGCGCAGCATGATTGCCAAGGAGAAAATGCGGGGATCTACGAATGTGGAATTGTTGCAAACGGAACTGTATCGACGGTATGCATCGCCCTTTAGTACATTTATTTTGGTGTTGATTGCGGTGAGTGTAGCCGGACGGAAAACGCGGGGCGGATTGGGGCTCTCCCTGGGGGTAGGAATTTTTGTGATCCTGTTTTTCTTGTTTTTCAGCAAGTATTTTGTCTCGCTAGGGAATTCGGGCGTGATTTGGCCTTGGCTGGCGGTGTGGTTGCCCAATGCGTTGTTTGTGCCCGTGGCATATCTGTTTTACCGATTCGCGCAGCAGTAGGAATTACTCCACCTGAATTACCAATCCCTTTAAGTAATGACCTTCCGGGTGATACAAATTTACCGGGTGGTCCGCGCCTTGTCCAAGTCGATACAGGATCCTGCAATTTCGTTTGGCTTCGATGCCGGCCGCAGTAACCGTATTGGCAAAAAGCACATCGTCTACTACCTGAGAACAGCTAAAAGTAAATAGTAATCCGCCGGGTTTTACACGTTTCAGGCCCATCGCATTGAGTCGTTTGTAGCCCATGACCGCTTTGTGTTTTTTAGATAGGCTTTTTGCGAACGCGGGCGGGTCGAGCACTACGATATCGAATTGTTCGGTGTCTTCGCTCAAGGATTTCATCACGTCTACCGCAATGCCTTCATGGGTTTGTCCTTTTTTGAGTTTCATCAACGCGATGTTTTCGTTGGCTAGGTTGATGGCGGTGTTGCTGATATCGGCACTAACGACTTTTGATGCGCCACCGGCGAGGGCAGCGACAGAAAATCCGCCGGTATAGCAAAAGGTATTTAGTACCGTTTTGTCTTTAGAGAACTGTCTGAGAAGGTTTCTATTGTCGCGCTGATCTAGGAAAAATCCTGTTTTTTGACCAGTGACCCAGTTGACTTTGAACTGTAATCCATTTTCTTGAGCGATGGTTTCGGGGGTGTCGCCGAGTAAGAATCCATCCTCATCCACGCTGCCGTGCATGGCCGAGAAGCTTTTGTTATAGATGGTTTTGAGTTGTAGGCTTTCGAGTTGCTCGAGCGCTTCGGCGATGTTGTTTAAGCTGTTGTACATGCCGAGGCTATGGGCTTGTATCACCGCGCAGTCGTTGTAGATATCGATGATAAGGCCGGGCAGGTTATCGCCTTCTCCGTGCACCAATCGGTAGGCGTTGGTTGGGGTTGCGGGGCCAAAGCCTAAGTGCTGTCTGAGTTGGAGGCAGTTTTCCAGCTTGGATTTCCAAAATTCGACATTGGGTTCGATGGCATCAAAGGCAATCATTCGGATGGCGATTGAACCGTCGCCCACTTGTCCGGTACCCAAAAGTCGGTCCCGACTATCAAACACTTGCACCCAATCACCGATGAAGGCGTCTTCTAATTCTTGGATGGCGCCTGAGAATACCCAAGGGTGTTTTCTGAGGAGGCTGACTTCTTTTCCGGGTTTTAGGACTGCTTTTTTCACGGGGTGGTGCAAAGTTGGTGGAATTCTATGAAATTTGAATCATCATGTTGCGAATACACGAAATAGTTTCTGCGTTTGAGGCGGTTGCGCCTTTGGCGTTGCAGGAGTCGTACGACAATTCAGGTTTGATTGTGGGGGACAGGGATGCGGAGGTGACGCGGGCTTTGTTATGCTTGGATTGCACGGAGGCGGTGGTTGAGGAGGCGATTGTTAAGGGGTGCGATATAATTATTGCGCATCACCCGATAGTTTTTGGTGGGTTGAAGCGATTTACTGGCGGCGATTACGTGCAGCGATCGGTGATAAAGGCCATTCGAAATAACATTGCGATTTATGCATGTCATACCAATTTGGACAATGTTTTGCGGGGCGGGGTGAACGAGCGCATTGCTCAGCAGTTGGGATTTGACGTTGAGCGCGTTTTGAGGCCCATTGCTGTGGATTTTGGTTCTTTTACTAGTTCAAGTGGGATTGTCGATTCCGAGGTCTTTAGAACGGCCGGAGCGGGTGTTTTGTGTAATTTGCAAAAGCCCATGAATGTTTTGGATTTTTTGCAACACGTGAAGGAAAGGATGGGAGCGGAAGTGGTTAAGTATACGAAATGCGATGTTGAGGTGGTGGGTAAGGTGGCCATTTGCGGCGGTGCAGGCAGTTTTTTAATAGGGGACGCATTGCGGGCTGGGGCGGATGCTTTTATTACTTCGGATGTGAAGTATCACGAGTTTTTTGATGCCCAAGGGAAGATGTTATTGTGCGATATCGGGCACTACGAAAGCGAGAAATATACAATTGATTTGTTTTCTAACATTTTGTCAGCGAAATTCCCTAAATTTGCAACCATTTTTGCAGGAACTATCACCAACCCTATTGATTATTTAACATAAACATGGACGTAACCATCGACAAAAAACTTAAAGATCTGTGGAAATTGCAGCAGATTGATTCAAGGCTTGACAACCTTCGTGCAGTATTGGGCGAATTGCCAATGGAAGTAGCTGATTTGGAGGATGATATCGCCGGTTTGCAAACCCGTGTATCGCACATTACTACTGAGATTGGGGAGTTAAACCAGGAGATTAGCAACAAGAGAATCGCGATCAAAGATTTCGAGCGTTTGATTGAAAAGTACGACGATCAGTTGAACAATATCAAGAACAGCCGTGAGTACGATGCGATCAACAAGGAAAAGGAAATCGCTGGATTGGAGATCATGTCGGCCGAAAAGCGCATGCGCGAGTATGGCAAGCAGATCGAATTGAAGGAAGAGACTTTGACAAATACGCAGAACGCTTTGGATTCTCGTAACAAGGATTTGGAATTCAAGAAGGCTGAATTGACAGAGATTGAAAAGGAAAACGCGGAGGAAATTGATAAAATCATGTTGGAGCGAAATACTGCGGATGGCAAGATTGATCCTCGTTTGCACCGCGCGTACCACAGGATTCGTGGTAATGTACGCAACGGGATTGCTGTTGCTTCTATCATGCGTGGTTCTTGTGGCGGTTGCTTTAGTAAGATTCCACCACAACGTCATAGCGACATTCGCGCACACTATCGTATTATCGATTGTGAGAGTTGCGGTCGTATCTTGGTTGACCAAGCCATTACTGGTATTGCAGCGGTAGATGAGGAGAAGGTTGAAAAGACCACCCGTCGTAAGATGCGTTTGACTACAAAATAAATTATTGCAAGGATATTAAAAAAGGCGCCCTGAGGGCGCCTTTTTTGTTTTTAGGGGTTTATGGAATGTTATTTCACCAACACCACTTTTAAATCAGGCATGATTTGCATGATGTTCTCAGGTGGCACGTTTGTGATGTCGATAAAATAGACAGTTTTGCCTTCGTCGAGTGTTTGACCGCCCATCCACTTGATGTCTTCCATGACTTTCCCTGCTTCACGACGAAACATTTTTACGGGCATCAAGCAATACCAACCTTGCAGATAACCTTGGTCGTCTAGGCTCGCTTTGGTTCTTTGTATGGGGCCGGAAAGTATTTTGAAATATTGTGTTGCTTTTTTATCCTGAAAAATAGATTGCAACTTGGCTCTATAACCCGCCGGTCCGCCTGCCATTTTTTCGATGGCGGGAAGACAGAATTTTGCGTATCCATTGACGTCTTTGTTTAAATAGGCGGCGCCCAACTCATTGGCGGCCCGTTGAAATGCAATGGATAATTTCACGCTATCTTTCGCCAGAGGGTCGCTAAATTTTAACGTGTCTGTGTATTTTGGTGGTGCAATTCCCGCTGGGGTTTCACTGCCCGCTGCAGCATTTGCGTAAGGATCGGTATTGGAGTTTGCAGAATCTGAATGATCATCGTTCGATTCTTGACCGCAGCCAAACATTCCCAATCCAAGGATACACATTAATGCAAGGCCAAGGGTGCTAAGGGTTTTATTCATCATCGTATGGTTTTGGTTCTTCGGGAGTTGAAATTCAAAAATAACACAAAGGGTGCCCAATTGGGCACCCTTTGTGAACTAAACTAACTATGAACAATGATTCTGAAGGGCGAAACGTACCCCAAAGAATTATTTTACTTCTTCGAAATCTACGTCTTGCACTTGATCGCCAGTAGAGCCGTTCCCAGCGCCATTGCCAGCACCAGCCCCTGGATCTCCGCCTTCTGGATTTCCACCGGTAGCGTTGTACATGTCCTGACTCGCAGCCTGCCATGCAGCATTCAATGCAGCACTCGCAGTTTCCATCGCAGCGAAATCTTTCTCAGCAATAGCTTTCTTCAATTCGCCCAATGCAGATTCGATGGTTGATTTCTTTTCCGCTGGAATTTTATCGCCGTATTCAGTAATCTGCTTCTCAGTGCTGAAAACCAACGCATCCGCAGCATTTACTTTGTCAGCCTCTTCCTTGCGTTTTGCATCAGATTCAGCATTCATTTCGGCATCTTTCTTCATCTTTTCGATGTCTTCCTTGCTCAACCCACTCGAAGCTTCGATGCGAATCTTTTGCTCTTTTCCTGTGGCCTTGTCTTTGGCATGAACACTCAAAATACCATTGGCATCAATGTCAAACGTTACTTCGATCTGCGGAACACCCCTTGGTGAAGGTGGAATGCTATCCAAAATAAATTTACCAATGGTTTTGTTATCGTTAGCCATCGGACGCTCTCCCTGCAAAATATGAATCTCAACCGAAGGCTGATTGTCCATCGCAGTAGAGAAAGTTTCTGTCTTTTTGGTTGGGATCGTTGTGTTTGATTCGATCATGCGGGTCATTACACCACCCATGGTTTCGATACCCATGCTCAAAGGCGTTACATCCAACAGAACCACATCTTTCACTTCACCTGTCAATACGCCACCCTGAACTGCAGCACCTACGGCAACTGCTTCGTCTGGGTTAACTCCTTTGCTAGGCGCTTTACCGAAGAAATCTTCTACTAACTTCTGAATCGCAGGGATACGTGTTGATCCACCTACTAAAATCACTTCGTCGATGTCGCTCGGATTCATGTTCGCATCTTTCAAAGCTTGCTTACAAGGCTCCAAGGTGCGCTGAATCAAAGAGGCAGCCAATTGCTCGAATTTGCTACGACTCATTTTCATCACCAAGTGTTTTGGAACACCGTCTACCGCTGTGATATAAGGTAAGTTGATGTCAGTTTCGGTACTGGCCGACAATTCGATTTTGGTTTTTTCAGCCGCTTCTTTCAACCTTTGCAATGCCATTGGATCTTTGCGCAAGTCGATGTTTTCTTGGTTTTTGAACTCATCAGCCAAGAAATCGATGATTACTTGGTCAAAATCGTCACCACCCAAGTGAGTATCTCCGTTTGTGCTTTTTACTTCAAAGATTCCATCACCCAATTCAAGGACAGAAACGTCGAACGTTCCACCACCCAAATCATAAACGGCAATCTTGATATCGCGATCCAATTTGTCCAAACCGTAAGCCAAGGCGGCTGCGGTAGGCTCGTTGATGATACGCTCAACCACCAAGCCTGCGATTTCACCGGCTTCTTTGGTTGCTTGACGTTGTGCATCGTTAAAGTATGCGGGTACGGTGATTACGGCGCGGGTTACTTCCTGACCCAAATAATCTTCGGCGGTTTTCTTCATTTTCTGAAGTACCATGGCGCTGATTTCTTGGGGGGTGTAGTTGCGATCACCAATCTTAACACGTGGGGTGTCGTTGTCGCCTTTCACCACTTCGTAAGGTACGCGTCCAATTTCAACAGACATGTTCGAGAATTTCTCGCCCATGAAACGTTTGATAGATTGTACGGTGTGTTGGGGGTTTGTGATGGCTTGACGTTTGGCGGAGTCTCCAACCTTGCGTTCGCCATTTCCATTGTCCATAAATGCTACAATGGAGGGGGTAGTTCTGCGTCCTTCGCTGTTGGCAATTACAACGGGTTCGTTGCCTTCCAATACGGATACGCAGCTGTTTGTAGTTCCTAAATCAATTCCAATTATTTTGCTCATTGTCTTGGTATTCTTTGCCACTTGTTAGCAATCTGTGTACCAACCAAACTTTCCGGAACTTGGTATGTCGTTCTGTCAGAAATCGTGACAAAATGTATATTATTCTCGATTCTGTTCGATGAAAACTGTCGTTTTTGCTTTTTGATGGATGGCGTTTCCTATCAAACATCGCAAGTCTTGGTCTAATAGTTTCCAAAGAAGTTAACATTTGATTGATGTTTATTCAATACTAAAAACATAGGAAATGCGATTCTTTGGAGTATGTATATTCCGGTAAAAAAGATTTTCAATTTCGCTTGTTTTATCATACTTGTTAGCGGGGTTTCTGCGCAAGTTGAAT
>CAJBVU010000033.1 GCA_903959115.1 uncultured Bacteroidota bacterium | reverse complement strand
GGGTAACCTCCTGAGAACTGCGAATCACCATGTATACTTTGGCAGCCTCTTCCATACTCTCCAACACAATGGAATCCTTAGCAGGATAAATCAATGCATTGGGATTTTTCACCGCGTCGGTTTCTTTCTTCTTCCTCCGACTGGCGATCGTTGAGAATTCCTTTTCAATGTTATAGACAATCACCGCGCCGGAGGCTGGATTCGGTGCTGAAAATCTCGATGCGCCCTTGTGACCATTCCCGCTGCCACCCAAAGGCGATGCAGGGATAAACAACTTCACCGGGGTCACCGGCAAAATATAGCTGCGCTTGGAGAGATCTGCATTCGCAGTCAACATCGACTTGAAATCACGAATCTTTTCGAAGTCATCGCACACAGCAAATCCACGACCGAACGTCGCCAACACCAAGTCATCGTCGCGCTCTTGAAACACCATGTCTTTCACAGCCGTTGGAGGCATGCCACCCTGCCATGAATGGAACTCCGCGCCCCCATTAAAACTGATGTGCAAGCCAAATTCCGTACCCACCAACACGATATCCTGATCCTTGAAATCTTCGATCACGGTTTTCACGGGGCCATTATCTGGCAATCCCTTCGTGATTTTCGTCCACGTAGCGCCACCGTTGGTACTTTTGTACACATAAGGTTTGAAATCGCCAAAACGATGGTGATCCAAAACCGCATACACATTTCCCGAATTGGGCGATGCGTAAACCATCGAAATAAACGGATGTCCTACCCCGTTGGCTTGTGCTACGGGCGCGTCTGGGAAACTGGTTTCAACAGCATTGGACGACTGGTATGTAGTTGTTTTCACCGACCTGCCCCAATTTTCTGAATTCGCATCTTTGCGCCAAATCAAACCGTCATCGGTACCGGCGTAGAGTTCGCCATTTTTGCCTTCGCTCAAGGTGGTGATATTGCCATAAATGCTGGTACTTTGGTTTTTCACCACCGCATTCAAGCCCCACACTTTCCCCATGATGGGCAGGTTATTTCGGTCGATTCCGCGCGACAAATCTCCGCTGATGGGTGTCCAGGAATCGCCACGATCTTCGCTTTTAAACACGCGATTGGCTGCAAAATAAAGCACTTTGGGGTTGCTGCGCGAGATAATCAACGGCGCATCCCAGTTCCAGCGGAGGGGGGCTTCGTCTAAACCAATCGTAGGTTTGATGTCAACGGCTTCTCCAGTGACTTTATCGTATCGAACCAAACCACCGTATTGCCACTGACTGTATACGATGTTGGGGTTGGTGGGATCGATCTGCGACTTAAAACCATCGCCGCCCACAGTTACGTACCAATCGTCATTGCTCACGCCATTGGCTGAATTGTTTTTGGCCGGACCGCCCAGGGTGTTGTTGTCCTGGGTACCGCCGTAGATGTTGTAGAAAGGCGATGCGTTATCCACCGAAGCGCGATAAAACTGGGTAATGGAAATGTTGTCTTTGTAGTTCCAGTGCTGCGCATTGTCGAACGTTT
The DNA here is from genome assembly GCA_903959115.1 of uncultured Bacteroidota bacterium. GTDB lineage: Bacteria > Bacteroidota > Bacteroidia > NS11-12g > UBA955 > UBA955. The sequence continues at coordinate 4,471 of CAJBVU010000033.1, read as the reverse complement.
CATAGAGTCCACCATCGCAACCGACCAACCAATGCGATGACTGGGCTGGATCGATCCAAATGATGTGGTTATCAACGTGTTTATTGCCTTCGCCCGCGTTTCTCAGGGTTTTGCCCGCGTCATCGGATACTTTCATGTAGGCATCCATGCAAAACAGGCGATTGGGGTTGGTGGGATCCACAAAAATCTCTTGGTAGTAGTTGCCGGCGGTGAAGAACGGATTTTGCTTAGACCAGCTTTCGCCGTAATCGTAGCTGATAAAAATGCCGCCCTTGCCTTCTTCGGCTTCTACCATGGCATACATTTGACCGGCTTTGGTGGTTGTGGCGATGGTGATTCTGCCGAGTTCGCCACCGGGAAGTCCGCCAGCCAATTTGCGCCACGATTTGCCGTTGTCTGTACTCTTGTATAGGGCCGATTCTGGTCCACCGCCGAGGTAGGTCCATTCGTGACGTCTGCGCTGGTGAAACGCCGCATACATGGTGCCTGGCATATTGGGATCGAGGTAAACTTCGTTGCAACCGGTGTTATCGGATACATGAAAATTGCGGATCCATGTTTTGCCGCCATCTTCGGTGAGGTAGAGGCCGCGTTCGCCGCCTTCTTTCCAAACGGGACCATAGACAGCCACCCAAACGCGGTTGGAATTGGTGGGGTCGATTTTGATCATGCCGATGTGCTCGGAGAGTTTGAGGCCCATGTTTTCGAAGGATTTTCCGCCATCGAGACTGCGATAAATGCCATTTCCGTAGCCCACACTGCGTTGGTTGTTGTTTTCGCCGGTTCCCACCCAAAGGATGTTGGGGTTTTTGGGATCCAGGGCGAGGCAGCCGATGCTTTGCGTGCCGTAACTATCGAAAATGGGCTGGTAGGTGGTTCCTCCATTGGAGGTTTTCCAGACGCCACCGTAAGCCGCAGCGAGGTAATATTCAGATTTGTTGAGGGGGTTTACGGCGATGTCGACGATTCTACCGCTGGTGGTAGAAGGACCGATCATCCGGAAATTCACCTGACCCAAAATTGGCTTGATTAATGAATCCGGAACTCCATTGGCTTTTAACGATTTAACCGTTTCGGTTGAGGCACTTGCTTTGCCCCCAGATTTTTGTGCTTGTACGCCCCACACCAATGAGAACGCGACAAAGAACATCGATACACTGATTTTATTCATGATTTTATTTTTTCAAAATACGATAATAATTGCTGAGATATTCCCGACCATGCAAAGGTTGATCTTACATGCTGTCCACCTGTTTCTCCCAAGCGTTTTCTTAATTCTTCGGAAGTTAATATAGAAACGACGTGGTTGGCGAATTCCTGGGCGGTTTCACCCATCAAAATCCCCTCTCCTGATTTGAGTCCCAACCCCAAAAATCCGACCTTTGAGCACACAACGGCCTGATTCATCGCCAAGGCTTCAAGGACTTTGTTTTGCGTCCCCGCACCTATCCTCAACGGCGATACCACCACATTCGCCTTGGCATATTCCAAGGAAAGATCTTCGATAAACCCTGTTACTTGAATGCGGTCTGATGCCAAATCAAGGACGGATTTTACAGGTCGCTGCCCGGCGATCACAAAATACGATTCGGGGTGTTTTTCAAGGATCAAAGGGAAAATCTCATCCACAAAATACTGGACGGCGTCAACATTGGGCGCATAATCCATATTGCCCGTAAACAGAATTCGGTTTTTGATGATTGCGTCGCTGCCTTGGGGAGAAAACGATTTCAGGCTGACCCCATTCGGGAGCACATCTACATTGTTTATACCTGCATTGATTAGATAATCTCGGTCTTCGGTGGAGCAGACCAAGGACTGAGCAAATTTTGGCAACATCAACTTTTCGTAATTGGCAAGTCGATTGTATTCTAGGCTCCTAAACGCTTTATCGAAGGGGTTTGTTGCAGCCGATTCTCGTCTTTTCCAATACAAACTGAATGCATCGGGTAAATCCAAAATGGCATTTGAGGGCGCTCCCTCTTCAAAATATTGGGCCATTCTGAGATGTTGCACGTGAATGGCATCAAAATGATGATTATCAAGAAGATGCTTTAGCTGTTTAGCAAACGGTTTTGATCGAAAAAACGATACTTGTATGGGTCGCTTTGAGAACAAGCCTATCGCGGAAGACAATATTGAACGCCATTTGGGTCGATATACATATTGAATGGATTGAAACAACTGAATTCCCTCATTGGGATTAGAAGTTGTTGATCCATCATTGTTCGTCGTTGCATCAGAATTCGAAGTCTGCGCTGCGGCATCGTCTAGAAAAAAAGGTTTCTGTAACGCCGAAACAGAATCTAAGTCCTCCTGATTTTCGGCCACTGTGATTAAGTGCAGTTCGTGATTCACGCACAATTCTTTGGCCAGATTAAAAATCTTAAGTTTATCCCCCCGATACGGTGGATAAGGCATTCGATTGGCCACGAACAAAATCTTCACAAAACAAAAATATCGCATGTGAACAGTAAATGATACAATCGTTCACAAAATCGATGTAAGTGTAGATAAACTATTATTAGATAAAGATAGAAGCGCGGGGATTACTTGGTAGTTTTGAAAAACATGATGATTTTAAGCGATCGCATTTCGGAGATAGTAGAGAGTCAAACTTTGGCGATGACCAAGCGGTCACGTGAACTGAAGGCCACGGGTGTTGACGTAATTAATTTAAGTATTGGGGAACCGGACTTTGATACACCACGACATATCATTGAAGCCGCTTACCAGGCAATGTTAGACGGATATACACATTATCCGCCTGTTTCGGGGCTACCCGAGTTGAGAACTGCAATTGCCCAGAAATTAAAAAGAGAAAATGGTTTCCATTTTGAGGCTGAGAACATCATTGTAAGCAATGGCGCAAAACACTCTTTATTGAATGCTATTCTGTCCATTGTAAATCCCGGTGACGAAGTGCTAATCCCTGCCCCATTTTGGGTAAGTTACCCATCTTTAATCCAATATGCAGGTGGTATACCTGTTGAAATTCCCAGTACTGTTGAAAGCGACTTTAAAGTGAGCGCCGAACAGTTGGAAGCTGCTATCACGCCCAAAACCAAAATGCTAATATTTTCTTCTCCTTGCAATCCAAGTGGAAGTGTGATGAGTGAATCGGAATTATTGGATTGGAAAAATGTTTTGATTAAATACCCCCATATTTTTATTCTCAGTGATGAAATTTATGAGAAAATCAACTACGCCGGAAAACACCATAGTTTGGCGAGTTACCCTGAATTAGAAGGACGTATCGCGGTTATTAACGGGATGTCGAAAGGATACGCAATGACGGGCTGGCGGATGGGTTATTTGGCCGGTCCAAAGGAATTGGTGCAGGCCTGTGATAAAATCCAAGGATTGATGACCAGCGGCGCGAGTTCCGTGTCTCAGATGGCAAGTGTTGCCGCATTAAACGGTCCACAAGACGAAGTTGAGGTGATGCGCAATACATTTGAAAAACGCAGGAATATTTTTCATGCCGCACTATCATTGATACCTAATTTACCATGCAATCTGCCCGAAGGTGCTTTTTACTTGTTCCCCGATGTCAGTTATTATTTGGGGGCTAAAACGCCTGAAGGCAAAACCATTACAACCGCAGACGAGCTTTGCCTTTATCTTTTAGACAAAGGACATGTTTCGGCTGTTTCAGGGGAAGCGTTTGGTCATGCCAATTGCATTCGCTTTAGTTATGCCGCAGCGGAAGAACTATTAATTGAAGCCGCCGAAAGAATTGCTGAAGCCTTTAGAAATCTCAGTCACTGAGTCGTATTTTTGTAGCAATGAATCCTATTCAAACCCTATTCAGTTCCTTTTCTAAGAAGCGTGTTCTTATTATTGGCGATGTAATGATTGATAGTTACATCATTGGAAAGGTAGACCGTGTTTCTCCGGAAGCGCCGGTTCCGGTGGTTGATGTAACAGGATTCGACCAAAGACTCGGTGGCGCAGGAAATGTGGCTTTGAATATTAAAGCAATGGGTGCAACCCCAATTTTGTGCTCCGTGGTTGGTCAAGACAAAGAGGGAAAAGATTTGAGGGATATCATGATTAAGGCAGGCCTTACTTGTACTGGGTTGATTCATTCAGATAAGCGTAAAACCACAAATAAAACGCGTGTTTTGGGTAATAATCACCAGTTGTTGCGCATCGATCATGAGATAACGAATGATTTAGATGTTGTAGACACCTTTCTTCTGGAGCAACGATTCGCAGAAGAACTTGAAAATTGCGATGTCGTGATTTTTGAAGATTACAACAAAGGCGTTTTACACAGCAAGAATATCGAATTATTGATTCAAAAATGTATTTCAAAGGGGGTCCCTACCATTGTAGACCCAAAGAAATCCAATTTCTTGGCTTATAAAAATGTGACGTTGTTCAAACCGAATTTGAAAGAGATAAAAGAAGGGCTTAAAATTGAGTCCGACCTTTCTGAGCAATCGAATTTGAACGATGCGATTTC
>CAJBVU010000032.1 GCA_903959115.1 uncultured Bacteroidota bacterium | reverse complement strand
TCGCAGCGCTACATTAGTTCAAATACGAAGCAATCACCTCATGGTAAGGCGTTGCAAAAGTCTCCATCGCACCCCAATTTTCGCCGTTCACACCAATCACCATTTCCGCCAAAACCGTTCCTACATGCGTAGCAACAACCCCAGCTTCAGAAGCCAATTTCATCAAACGATCCAAACCATCCTGCGAAACAGAAACCACAACCCGACTTTGACTTTCGCCAAACAATCCCGCATCGATGCGCAATCCCTTTTCGGTGCAAATATCAAATCCCTTGCCACCAGCCATCGCACTTTCCATGCAAGCCACAAACAAACCGCCTTCGCTGATATCGTGCGCCGATGCAACTGCCTGCTCCTTCGACAAAGTCTCCAACAACAAATGCAATGCGTATTCTTCGTCCAAATCAAAGGTTGGACATGGACTATGACTCACGCCTTTTACCTTGGCGATGTACTGCGAACTGCCCAAATCGTTGCGAGTTGAACCCAACAATACAATCGCATCGCCAGCCGCACCAAATGGAATGCTCATGCGGTGTTCCGGCTGTTCGATGATTCCCACCATACCAATGGTTGGCGTTGGATACACCGCTTGACCGTTTGTGCTCTGATTATAAAAACTTACGTTTCCGCCTGTTACTGGAGTATCAAACTTCCTACAAGCTTCGCTCATCCCTTCGATGGCGTTTTTGAATTGATAATAAACTTCTTCATTATAAGGATTGCCAAAATTCAAACAGTTGGTAATCGCCGTTGGCACACCACCAGTGCATCGAATATTTCTAGCTGCCTCAGCCACCGCAATCTGCGTACCCTTATTGGGATCAGCAAATACATATCTACTATTGCAATCCACCGTCAATGCCAAACTCTTTTCAGAGCCAACGATTTTCACAACCGCTGCATCTGATGGCAAATTGGTCGACTCATTAATCGTTCCAACCATAGAATCGTATTGCTCATAAATCCAACGCTTGCTGGCGATATTTGGCTCATTACACAACTTAATGGCCGCATCTTTTGCTTCTGTCAAACTCAAATCTGCAACCGAATTCAAATCAAACTTGGCTATTTCTTTCAAATATTCAGGCTCAGTCCATGTCCTACGATATACAGGAGCTCCACCACCTAAAACCAATGATTCTGCAGGGATATCAGCCTCCAATACATCGCCCATAAAGTAGCGAACATGCTTGGTATCCGTAACCATCCCAATGTGCGAATAGGTCAAATCCCACTTCTCCAAAACCTTTTCCACTTCCTTTTCTCTTCCCTTTTCAATGATCACCAACATACGCTCTTGGCTTTCACTGAGCAATAACTCCCAACCTTTCATGTCGGGCTGACGCATAGGCACTTTATCTAACCAAACATCCATACCCACATCGGTTTTCGCGCTCATTTCGCTGGTAGAACAGGTAATACCCGCTGCTCCCATGTCTTGCATTCCAACCACTGCGCCCGTTTCGATAATTTCCATACTCGCCTCCAAAATCAACTTCTCCCAGAAAGGATCACCCACCTGCACCGATGGCAAATCAGAGATACTGTCTTCACTCATATCTTTCGATGCGAAAGCCGCGCCGTGAATACCGTCTTTGCCCGTAGCTGAACCAAAAATATAGACTGGGTTGCCCGCAGGGCCTGCACCGGCAGAGATACTTTTCCCTACACCCACAATACCCACACTCATAGCATTTACCAAGTTGTTTTGCTCATAACAATCATCAAAATACACCTCACCACCCACGGTAGGAATTCCAAAGGCATTGCCATAATCTCCGATACCTTTTACCACACCTTTAACCAACCACTGCGTACGAGCGGTCGCGATGTTTCCAAAACGCAAAGAATTTAGCTGTGCGATTGGCCTAGCACCCATCGAGAAAATATCTCTATTGATACCACCCACACCGGTTGCAGCCCCTTGATAAGGCTCAATTGCACTAGGGTGGTTGTGACTTTCAATTTTGAAGCAACACGCCAAACCATCACCGATATCCACCAAGCCCGCGTTTTCTTCGCCCGCTTCGGCCAACATCTTAGACCCGGATTTGGGCAATGTCTTTAACCAAACGATAGAGTTTTTGTAACTGCAATGCTCACTCCACATAACAGAGTATATGGAGATTTCCGTAAAATTGGGCTGACGTCCTAGGATGTCGCAGATCTTGTTGAATTCTTCTTCCAACAAACCCAACTGTTTGGCTTGTTCTAGTGTAGCGGGTTGATGTACCATGCGCTACAAAATTACAACACCGCAAGCGGAGGATGAAATTACTTTTAGATAGTTTTAACCACTACTTACCCACTTTCTAGCGCATCAACATGATGGTACCAGAAATGGTTTTGCGACGAACGCGATCACCGGTTTTTAATTCGTACCGATAAATGAATGTATAAAGCCCTTCTTGACATACGTCATTCATATAATAGCCATCCCATTCATAGACGTTCTTCTCGTGGCTATCAAAGACTTTATCACCCCAACGGTTGTATACTAAAAACAAAATTGGGACAGCGCCACGACCGAAGATCTTGAAGCTCTCATTGCGATTGTCGCCGTTTGGAGTAAATGCAGTAGGGATAAATAAATCGCAATCCCCCATCATCAAATTCACAGTCACATCATCTGTTGCACTTCCGCAAGCATTTGATAGAGTGCAAGAATAAGTACCCGCAGCACTGACATAAATCACCGTATCGCTTGAACCTGTACTCCATTTAATCGTAGTATTTGGCAACAATGGAGCAACTAATTTCACCATTGAACCACTGCACAAAATAGTATCCATCGGCAATGAAATTGATGGCGAAACATTGATTTTGACATTGATTGAGTCCGATGCTTTACATCCTGCATTATCAACTACAGCACCATATGTACCTGGCAATGAAACGGTCTTGATATTTGCAGTTGATCCATCATTCCAGAGAACCGTACCCGGAATCGAAATAGTAATATCAGTGCTGGCCCCATCACATAGGGTAGTATCCTTACCCAAATTCAAAATCGGCTTGGGGGCAATAGTAATGTCTGCTGTTGAAGAATCAGGACAATACTGGTCTTGAACCAGGTATTTAATCGTCACCTTCCCCGTTTTGGTGGGAAAGAAACTATTCCCCGTAAAAGTCTCTCCTGTGAAAATACCTCCCGTTGTTTTTGGACTCAGCATAATGGCCGGACCACCTTGACATGCTGTTGCTGGCAAACCGGTAAATGCGGGATCTACATTGGGTTTCACTTTAACGATAATTGTATCTTTTCCCGTACAGCCATCTACGCTAGTAGCTTCATGGATAATTGGATAATCGCCAACAGCTGGAAATGATTTAGATACTGTCTTTGTAACTGCTGTTGAACCTCCGCCCAAATCCCATTTGAAACTTACCAGTCCTGGAAACTTATTGTCAAAATCAAACTTATTACCAGCCAAACACTGAATAGAATCATTAACCCAAACACCGGATGAAGGACTCGCAACTACCTTTACCCACATATTGGCTGTGTCGGTACATCCTGTCTGTTTGTTATCGTAAAGTGTTTCACTCTTGTAATGAATGCGATATCTTCCTGGAGCTAGGTATGATTTGGTTGGATTCGGAATTGTGGCACTGTCTTGGTCATTGAAAAACCAGGTTCGGATATAGGCGCACTTTGGGATTTTCGCCAATTGCGTATTGTCATCAAAACGAAAAACATGTCCGTCAAAACACTGAACCGTATCATTCGCTTTCTCAAATGGCTTACTAACTGGCCGAGGAACGATAAAAATAGCCTTCGGTGTAGTGGCAATATCTACACAGTTCAATGCAGGAGAAGCAACCAAGTTGACTGTAAAGTTACCTCCCTTAGCATATGTGTGCGTTGCGTTCAACCCAGTATCCTGAAAACCGTCACCATAAATCCAAGTATATTTAACCCATCCGAAATTGGGCGACTTTGTAGAGGTATTGCTGAAAGTGATTTTATTTGATTTTTCACAACTATCATTCGTCCCTTTGTGAGTAAACGCAACAGTTAACTTGTGTGTGGTAAAACTAACAGTAGCCGTTTTGGATGTCAAATAATCCGGACCCGTACCGTCGTGCTCAAAAACAGTAACATGATAAGTGGTATTTACCTTAAGATTTGTTACAATGACGCTGTTCGTGATATTATTGAAAACAACAAAATTTGCAGTTCCCAACTGCCCACCGCTTCCAAAATTTGCACTGGCTGAATATGAATTACCATCTGCAGGCGTAGCATCAACTGCCGCTGCCTCTTTTACTAATACCAAACGCCAAGCGCCATTTCCACTTGTCCAAGTGAGTTGTGCCGAGTTACACGTAATGGTGCCGGCCTTTAAATTAGTAGCCGCTTGCGTAGGTTCAGTCGCCTTCAATTGAATTGAAAGAGAGAACATAACGCAGAGAATCAAAAGTACTTTTTTTACCATTATTGCAATTCTTCGTCAAAAATACAATGTAAAGACATTGTAAACAAAGTTTTTGTTGTCTGTTGCGTTGATAATAAGGCTGAAAGTTTATTCCAAACATCTATTTCATTATGGAATGAAAAACCACTTTCGTAGGGTGTCTAAATATCCACGCATGCGGATAACTTTCAACATCAAAATTATATAGATTTTCGCATCTTCGCACCAAAACCAGCCCAACATATGTCGAACAAACGAAGAAAACCCAGCGCTTGGCCAAGCATCATTTCACTATCCTCTGTGATGTTCATGCTAGGGCTATTGGGATTTTCCATCGTAGGCTTCCAAGGATTAAGTCAGCATTTGATGGAAAGCAGTAGCATCGATCTCTATTTTGTGGATGGTAGCACCGAAGCTCAGGTGAGGAAAATCGAACAATCTTTACTCAAAGAGCCCTGGATAAAGACCACCAAATTCATTAGCCCAAAGGATGGTGTGAAGGAAATGAGTGAGAAATACGACCCTGAATTCTTGTCTTATGCAGAGTCAATTGCATTGCCGTTGAGTTTAGAAATTTACCCAAAGTCGGATTATGCCAACATTCAATTCATCGACCGCGAATCAAAACATTTGCGGACGTTCCCTTTGGTTGAAGACGTTATTTACCAGCGGAATTGGGTAGAAAGCATGACCACAAATGTGCATCGCTTACAAATCGGCTTTACCGCCGCAGCAATAATTTCATTGATCATTGCCATTGCCTTGATACAAAGCGCTACACGCTTAAGCATATTTGCAAATAGATTTTTAATCAAGAGCATGCAGCTGGTTGGCGCCACAAACAAATTCATTGTTAGACCTTACGTGATGGCATTTGTGCGACATTCATTGATTGCTATACCCATTGCGATGGGATTATTACTGGTTATTTTTTACGGCTTACCCTATATTTTTCAAGACTTTGCCATCATCAATGATTTCACAAAACATATTGGAGTGATTGCATTGTTTGTAATTTGTATTTCTGTGTCGATATTTGGACTGATTTTGGCCGTTTTTGGCAGTTGGTTGAGTACCCGACGTTATCTTCGCACCAAGATCGAAAATTTATATTAAAGCCATGAGTTCAATTAAAAAACCCGCCTCGAAAATCGAAAGCAAGCCACAGCAACCGATGTTGTTTGCCAAAGAAAACTACATATTAATCATCGCTTCATTGGTGATTCTTGTTATTGGATTCATGTTAATGTCGGGTACTACCGATATTTACAACAGCACAAAGCTCACCGCGGCCCCTATCGTAGTTATCTTAGGGTTCATTTTGGGTATCGTTGCAATTTTTTACCGCAAGAAAGCAGCATAATCCATGACCTGGATTGAGAATTTAATTCTCAGTGTGGTTGAGGGCCTCACCGAGTTTTTGCCTGTGAGCAGTACGGGCCATTTGATGATCACCAGAGAACTCATGGGCATGTCGCCCAGCGAGCACGAAACCTACCTAATTGCGATTCAATTTGGCGCCATTGCCAGTGTCTTAACATTGTATTGGAAACGTTTCTTTTCTAAGGACGCTTTATGGGTTTATCCGATCTTAATTATGGGTTTTATTCCGGCGGCTATTTTGGGATTTTTATTTGATGATCTTTTGGAGATGATGTTAAAAGCGCCATGGATTCCGGGGCTCACATTGGTAATCTTTGGTATTGTATTGTTATATATCGAAAAGATTTTCCCTCCGGGTGATAAAAAAATCTCCGACTTAAAGTTTGTAGATGCAATAAAAATTGGACTATTCCAGTGCTTGGCAATGATTCCCGGCGTAAGTCGTTCCGCCGCCACAATCGCCGGAGGACTACAGGGCCGATTAACCCGTGCTGAAGCAACTGAATTTTCATTTTTATTGGCGTTACCTACATTGGCAGCAGCGGGCGGGTATAAGTTATTGAAGCATTGGGAGGAGTTAAAGCAGGGCAGCGAATTGGTTGACATAGCTATTGGCAATGTAATTAGTTTTGTGACGGCTTATTTTGCGATTAAGTATTTCATTGGATATATACAGCGGAAGGGATTTGCCTTTTTTGGCTATTACCGAATTATTGTAGGGTGTTTATTCTTGGCGTATTGGTTATTTTTGAAATAGCGAGCGTGGATTGAATCGAAAAATGATTTTGGCGCAGATTCAATTGCGATTTAAATACCTAGAATAAACCTAACAAACTAAAATATTGAAAATGCCTATCCCATTGAAAATGCCCCGTCAATTATTGACGATTGCAATGGCTATA
>CAJBVU010000031.1 GCA_903959115.1 uncultured Bacteroidota bacterium | reverse complement strand
GAAGAAACAGGGATTAAAAAATACACAATAAAGACATGGCAACCAAAATTAGATTGCAAAGACACGGCAGAAAGAAACGAGCTTTCTTTCACATTGTGGTAGCGGATTCGCGTTCACCAAGGGATGGTAAATTTATCGAGAAACTCGGTAGCTACAACCCCATCACCAATCCTGCTACAATCGTACTTAACGTAGACCGCGCAGCCCAATGGCTGTTAGACGGCGCTCAACCAACCGACACTGCAGCTGCAATTTTGAGCTACAAAGGTGCATCTTACAAGAAGCACTTGCAGGTAGGTGTAAACAAAGGAGCTATCACCCAAGAAGAAGCCGACAAGCGCTTCGCCACTTGGTTGGAAGAAAAAGCTGGCCGCATTGAAGCCAAAAAATCAAACTTGTCTAGCGCTGCCCAAAAGGTTAAAGCTGAAGGTTTGGTTGCGGAATCAAAGCGTAGAGCTGCTACAGAAGCTAAATTGGCTGCTAAATTGGCCGAAGCTGAAGCTGCTGCTAATCCAGTAGTTGAAGAAGAAGTTGTTGCTGAAGAAGCACCTGCTGCTGAAGAAGCGCCTGCTGCCGAAGAAGCGCCTGCTGCCGAAGAAGCACCTGCTGCTGAAGAAGCACCTGCTGCTGAAGAAGCACCTGCTGCCGAAGAAGCACCTGCTGCTGAAGAAGCGCCTGCTGCCGAAGAAGCACCTGCTGCTGAAGAAGCGCCTGCTGCTGAAGAAGCGCCTGCTGCCGAAGAAGCACCTGCTGCTGAATAATTGCAAGCGCCATGAATGTATTACCACCACCGCTCACTTTGGTTGGGAAAATACATGGTAAACATGGTTACGATGGAAGATTATCCATCGAATGCTTTGCAACATCAAAGAAAATCATATCAAAAGGGAACTACCTATTTGTCGTAATCGACGGAAAAGGAGTTCCCTTTTGCATTACCGACGTGAACAAAACCCAAGAGTTGATAAAACTCAAAGGGATTGACAGCGAAGAAAAAGCCAAGGCACTTATGGGACTGTCGTTTGGTGTCCCCGCTAGCAAAAAAATGTCGGTTATCCCAAGCATAAACGGCCTCGTAGGCTTTGGAGTATTCGATCAAACCTCTGGATTTAAAGGTATCATTACTCAACTTGATGAGCTTCCGCAAGGCCCGATGCTCACGGTAATCGGAACCGAAATGACTGTCGACACAACGCCTGAGCCAATCAGCGGTCCTCAAGAAGAAAAGCCCTCCCGAGAAGTTTTAATCCCGTTGGTTGAAACTTGGATTACTAGAATTGACGAATCCGAGCCCTGTATTTATATGGAATTGCCCGAAGGCTTGATTCATTTAAACGATTAATTTCTCACATTTCCTCATCGCCTAGGAGATCAGGGCGCAATCGCATCGTTCTTTCCAACGCTTGCTCGTGTTTCCATTGTGCTATTTTTGGGTGATTTCCTGTCGTTAAGACATCGGGAACTCTAACCCCTTGAAACACTTCAGGCCTTGTATACAATGGCGGCGCAAGCAAATCGTCTTGAAACGAATCACTCAAAGCACTTTCTTCATCGCCCAAAACACCGGGAAGCAAACGAACCACGGAATCTACTACTGCGGCTGCGGCAATTTCACCGCCACTTAAGACAAAATCGCCCAGTGAAATTTCCAGGGTGACATATAAATCGCGAACTCGGTGATCGATGCCTTTGTAATGACCGCAAATCAGCATGAAATTTTTGCCCAAACTGAGTTGGTTCGACAATCCTTGTTTGAGAGGCGAACCGTCTGGGGTCATGTAAATCACATGGTCGTATTCTCTTTCAGATTTCAACTTTTCAATCACTGCACTCAGCGGCTCCGGCATCAACACCATCCCTGCCCCACCGCCGAAAGGCGTATCGTCGATCTGCTTATATTTCCCCAACCCATAATCGTGCAAATTATGAATATGAATCTCCGCCAAACCCTTGTCGCAGGCCCGTTTTGGAATGCTGTATCCCAACAATCCACCCAACAAATCTGGCACCGCCGAAATGATATCAAATCGCATAGTACAAAGATACCCGATGTTGATATTTAAACGTGTATTTCCCTCACCAAATTTGGAAAGCCACCGCTTGGCACCGAATTTTGAAAGATATGTTAACCCTACGCAGACCCTTGGTAATTTTTGACTTGGAAACCACAGGTGTAAGTGTCACCCATGACCGCATCGTTGAAATTTGCTTACTCAAAGTTTACCCAGATTTAAGAGAAGAGCTGCGTACTTATCGTATTAATCCAGGCATGCCAATTCCTGCCGGAGCTACTGCGGTCCATGGAATCACCAACGAGGACGTGGCAGATAAACCAAGCTTCAAGGACATGTCGGCTGAAATCAGTCAATTCATCCGCGATTGCGACTTTGGAGGCTTTAACTCAAACAAATTCGATTTCCCGATGCTCGTCGAAGAGTTCTTCCGCGCCCATATCGAAATCGATGTGCAACAATGTAAATTCGTAGATGCCCAGCGTATTTACCATATGAAAGAGCCGCGTACCCTAAGCGCTGCTTACAAATTCTACTGCGAACGCACCCTAGAAAATGCCCATAGCGCCGAAGCCGATACCATTGCCACTTGGCAAATCATCAAAGCGCAAATGGAAAAGTATACCGACCTACCCGAGACCATTGAGGCACTACACAGCCTAACTGGACAAGACCTCCTCGCCGATTTGGCAGGTCGATTGGTGTTTAACGAGAAAAAAGAAATCATTTTTAACTTCGGAAAGCACAAAGGTAAAACAGTTCGTGATATCCTTTTGAATGAGCCCGGTTATTACAATTGGATGATGGATGGCGACTTCCCTCAGCAAACAAAAAATGTCCTTTCTAAAATTCGTCAGAGTCTGAAAAACGGATAATTTAGGAATGATCAACTTAGACGACATTGAAATCATCGACGAATTTGAGGACGATGAACCCGCGGTAGACCCCAGAAAACGGGGGCCACTGATTGGTAAAATACAGATTGTTGACCAGGCCGACGATTGGGTGGCGATCAACAAGCCGGCTTTTGTCCCTTCGCTTCCTGAAAGAGGCAAATACACAGCGCAGTCCGTCCAGGAATGGGCAAAAAACCAGTGGCCCGACTCAATCCTTTGTCATCGCATCGACAGGGAGACTTCGGGATTATTGCTGATTGCAAAAAACCCTGAAGCGTATCGACATTTCTCGATGCAATTTGAGCACAGAAAAGTGCATAAAATCTACCATGCCATAGTGAATGGACAATTGCATTTCAACGATTTATGGATCGATTTACCTATCATCGCTGAGCAGCTCGGAAAAATTCGCATCGATCGAAAAAATGGGAAACCCGCACAAACAAGATTCAAATCTTTGCAGGTTTTCAAGCATTTCACCTTAATGGAGTGCGAACCCAAAACAGGTAGATTGCACCAAATTCGGGTTCACTTACAAAGCCAGAATGCTTGCATCGCTGCGGATACGCTATATGGTAGCGATATCCCAATGCTTTCTTGGGTAAAGAGAAAACTGCACGGAACGGACACCCCACTCATTCAGCGCTTTGCCTTACACGCCAAGCAAATGAGAATTCAAGCACCCGATGGAACCGATTTAGTACTAGAAGCACCCTATTCAAAAGATATGGAGGTCATGCTCAAACACCTGAACAAATACAATCAATAAGCCATGAGCAGCGGTTTCAAACACGTCAAACCTGTGGTCCCAGCCATGAAAGTACCGCAGCCCATCGCGCTACGAAAACTAGTGCATCTGCAGGGAAAAGTGATGCGCGCTACCCTCAAACGCCTCAAGCAAAGGCCACCACGGGACTTGGATGAGCAATTTGAAAAACTGCACGAAAAAGCCTTTAAACAAATCGATTGCCTGGATTGCGGAAATTGCTGTAAAACAACCTCACCCATGCTATTCGAAAAAGACATTGAACGTTTGTCGACCCGTTTTAAACTTAAGCCAGGTGATTTCGTAACGCAGTATCTAGAAATCGACACCGATGGACTTTATGCAATAAAAGGTGCACCATGTCCATTCCTGGGCGACGACAATGCATGCTCAGTTTATGAGGACCGTCCGAAAGCCTGTCGAGAATACCCGCACACCAATCACCGCAAAATGCACACTCACTTGGCTTTGGCCCACCACAACATAGAAATATGTCCGGCCGTTTTTGCCATAGTAGAGCAATTGAATGCGCTTTAAGAGTTTCCCAAAATTCCCCGCATCAAACATCCAAACCAAGACTTTCTAGGGTTATATTTGCGGTTCTTTTAACCGCTTCATGCAAAACATTCGCAATTTCTGTATCATCGCCCACATCGACCATGGCAAAAGCACCCTTGCTGATCGATTGTTAGAGTACACCAACACGGTGAGCAAGCGCGACTTGCAAGCACAGGTTCTTGACGATATGGATATTGAGCGGGAACGCGGCATTACCATCAAGAGTCACGCCATCCAAATGAATTACGAATTGGACGGTCAGAAGTATATTCTGAACTTGATCGACACACCAGGTCACGTGGATTTTAGTTATGAAGTGAGTAGAAGTATTGCGGCTTGCGAAGGCGCATTGTTGATTGTTGATGCATCTCAAGGGATTGAAGCACAGACAATTAGTAACTTATTCATGGCCTTAGAACACGATTTGGAAATTATTCCTGTTCTGAATAAAATTGATTTGCCGGGCGCCATGCCTGAAGAAGTAAAAGATGAAATTGTTGATTTGATTGGATGCGACCGCGACAGTATTCTTGTGGCCAGCGGAAAAACAGGTCAAGGCGTTCATGATATTTTAAGAGCCATCGTTGCCCGAGTTCCTGCACCGAAGGGGGACATTAACGCACCTTTGAAAGCGTTGATTTTTGATTCGGTTTTTAACTCCTTCCGAGGAATCATTGCCTATTACAGGATCATTGACGGCAAACTAAAGAAAGGCCAACACGTCCGCTTTATGAATGGTGGCAGTGAGTATTTTGCCGATGAAATTGGTATTTTAAAAATGGATTTGAGTCCGCGCGCCGAAGTTTGTGCCGGTGACGTGGGATATATCATTTCCGGTATCAAAGATGCCAAAGAAGTAAAAGTGGGTGATACATTGACAGACAAAGTGCATCCAGCAGCTATTGCTATTGATGGTTTTGAAGATGTGAAGCCGATGGTTTTCGCTGGGATATACCCTATCGATACGGAAGATTTTGAGGAATTGCGTGAGGCGATGGGCAAATTGCAACTGAACGATGCGAGTATCGTATTTGAACCAGAGAGTTCTGCCGCTTTGGGATTTGGATTTCGTTGTGGATTCTTGGGAATGCTCCATTTGGAAATTATCCAAGAGCGTTTGGAACGCGAATTCAACATGACAGTTATTACTACTGTTCCCAACGTGAGTTATGTTGCTTATACCACCAAGGGTGAAGAAGTTTTGGTAAATAATCCAACAGATCTGCCACCACCTGAGAAAATTGATTATGTGGAAGAGCCTTATATTCGGGCCAGTGTAATTACAAAATCCGACTATGTAGGTCCAATCATGACATTATGCTTGGATAAGCGAGGACTTTTAACCAACCAAATTTATCTAACGAGCGATCGCGTAGAAATGAATTTCGAAATGCCTTTGGCCGAAATCGTTTTTGACTTCTACGATAGACTAAAGTCGATTTCTAAGGGCTACGCCAGCTTTGACTACTCGCCTTTGGGATACAAAGAAAGCAAGTTGGTGAAGATGGATATTATGCTAAACGGCAAGGGGGTTGATGCGTTGAGTGCAATTATTCACCGCGACAATGCCCAGGATTTAGGTCGTAAAATTTGCAAGAAACTTAGAGATTTGATTCCACGTCAGCAGTTCGAAATCGCTATTCAGGCGGCGGTTGGCGCAAAAATCATCTCTCGCGAAACTTTATCTGCGATGCGTAAAGATGTTACTGCCAAGTGTTACGGTGGTGATTTTTCTCGTAAG
>CAJBVU010000030.1 GCA_903959115.1 uncultured Bacteroidota bacterium | reverse complement strand
TGGAGTGTAAGAGATAGCATGGGTAAGTCAGAGATTTTTTACAGTACTAAAAAATCAGACACTATGACATTTTACCGTGGTGGAAAATACATCATTGTTCACACTGTAAATAATTCAGACAACTGTCCTACAATTTATAGGGATACTGTAATTATTCCAGATCCTCCGCAAGTAGTAATGGCTGATGCCGATACTTTCGCGTGTTTTGGTACAACAATGAAATTGACAGCGGATGTATTATATGGTAAGTCCCCATTCCAATACTATTGGACAAGAGTAGTTAAGGATACCGGCTCTAAAGCGCCATGGAAATCTGAAGCGCACATTTCTGGTGATACTTTCCAAAGTTTGAGCATTCCTAATATTAATCGTGACTCAACTGTTCGTATTCGAATTACCGATGGTGATGGTTGTATATTCTACGATACAGCCACTATTTACCTGAAACCGCTTCCAGTAGTGGGTATCGGGCCAGACCAACGAATATGTACCTATGAAATTGCAACCTTCGATGCACAAAATGCGGATACGGTGAAATACAAATGGAGTACAGGCGACACCACACGTGTATTAAAGACTAATTTAAAAGGTACTTATTGGGTTCAGGTGATGGAAACAAAGTGGAAGTGTGTGAAATATGATACTGCCATAGTTTTCGTTAATGATACCGTTGTTTCATTGGCCGGTAAAGACCAAGTAATATGTAATCAGCAAAGTACGGATTTAGTTGCTTCGCATCGTCCAATACTTCAAACTGGAAATTACACATGGAAGGATATAACAGGGAGTAAAACACTAGGTAGTAATTCTAAATATACGATCAAACCGAACAATACGAATACTCCAGGTAATGCAGCTCAACTTTTCTATTACGAGTTGTTGACCAAAGTAACTCAAGGCGGACACGAATGTCAACATTTTGACACGGTCGAAGTAAAAGTGAATACATTGCCATTTGTGAAATGGGATCCAAAACCATTAAAAGCGCAGTGTTTCGTTTATGGTGATATCGAAGTGAATAATTTCTTTAACAAAGGAAAAGATGTAAATACGCGTATGTGGGCCTTTGAAAACAAATCACCTAACAACGTTAATACGAAACCAACTACTTCAGGTATCGCTAAAAACTATATCGATTCATTAACAACCGGTCGTCACTTGTTTAAAACGACTTACTTGAACAACAACCAATTGCAAAATGGTTTGAGTTTCCAAGCTAAAATTTATGCATCTTACAAGGATAACAATGGTTGTGTAAATATCGATAGCGTAATTCAACGTATCAATGGAAACCCGTTGGTTGATATTAGGGATAGTACATTCTGTCAAGATTTGAGTTCTATCAAAATGGATCAAATCACAGTAAGGCCAAAAGTAAAAATTGGTATCAAACTAGATTGGACTGTGATGAAGAACGGAACTCCCGGTGGTGTTGACCCTGCTAAGATTTTAGCTAATGACAATCCATTTGGTACTCCAGACTGGGTATTTAGATTTGGTGATCCTACCGAAGATTTCTATCAAGGGGATTACAAATTCCAGTTATGTGTTGAAGACCAGTTAACTGGTTGCTTAACATGTGACTCAGCATTGGTGAAAATCATCGCGGAGCCAACAATCAAAGTAACTTCTCCAAATCCGGTTTGCGTAAACTGGGATACAATGGAGTTGTATGATTTTATCAAAGTAAATGGAATACAAGCCAGAGACAATGACGGCTCTAAATATGAAATCATAGAGTATAATTATAATCGCTTGGATCCTAAAGTGGGATCAACCACGCTTATCAAAGGACACCGCTTCAAGCCTTCATTTGGTACAGGTACTTGGTTGATTAGATATGGTAATGCCGCAACAGGATGTTTGAAACAAGATAGCTTCTATATCTATGTGAATGATACTCCAAACGCTGTGTTATTAGGGCCAACAACAATTTGTGCAAGTGGTACTCCTTTGGATTTGAAGTCGCGTATCAATACAACCGACACAAAACCAGCCAATGCTACAGGGGTTTGGACTGGTACAAGCGCTGGCGTTGTTGTAACAGGTTCGTCTATGTTCACACCATTTAGTCAAGGTACCAATTTGAATACTGAAGGTCCGCATAGCTTCCGATTTACCTATACGGATAATAATGGTTGTTCAGATACAGAGGTTTACAATGTATTTGTGAGAAATCAGCCTACAATTGGTATTACAACTCCAAAACCCGCAAGTGCTTGTGAGGGAAGTCCGTTCGCCATTCAAAGTACTTCAAAATACTGCGATACCAAAGTTCAATGGACTTTGCAGAAGCATGCAGCTGGAACATTCAGCGATGGAACATTTGCAAGCGGTAACACTTCAGAAAATGTTTTGTACGTTCACGGTCCTGTCGATAAAACACAAAAAGGTGCATTCCTGAAAGTGACAACTACACCGATTGCTGGTGATGTTTGTCCTCCAGTATCTGATAGCATAGAAATTATTTTGCACCAGTATCCTGACTTGACACCTATTCCTGACCAATCGGGTTGTGTGCCTTTGAAAACTTCTTGGACTGTTTCAGATAACCGTGGTATTCCAGCAAATCAAATGGCTTACAATTGGACATTTGGAAATGGGGACTCATCAAAATTACAAAACCCAGTAGATATTATGTATCCGAACCAAGGACGATATAACGTTGTGGTTATTGCGAATAATACTGCCGGTAACTGTAAGGATACTGCAACTGCAACTGTAGAAGCCTATCCAAATCCCGTAGCTATGTTCTACACTGATCCAACAAAAACTACCGTTGCATTGCCTAAGTTTAAGATGTATAACCAGTCTACAGTTACCGCATCGCCTTTCAATCCAACAATGCGTTATTTGTGGGATTTCGGTGTGCCTACTTTGATGGATGATTCATCAACTACGAAGGATCCAAGGTATTCTTATGGTAAGGATACAGCGACATATCAAATCATGTTAATTGTGACTACGGATAAGGGTTGTAAGGACACAGCATACAAAACTGTTCACATTGGTCCTGATATCATTGTGTTTATTCCTGATGTATTCACTCCAGATGATGCGGGTCCGAATAAGAACAACACCTTCAACGTGACTGCATTGAACTTCAAAGCCTTTAACATGCGTGTTTACAATCGTTGGGGAGAGAAAATGTATGAGACCAGCGATATCCTAAAAGGATGGGATGGTAAAGCCAACAGCGAAGAATGTATGCAGGGTGTTTATGTGTATCACGTAGAAGTTACTTCTTTCGAAGACAAAGTATATAAGTACGATGGTACGATCACTTTGTTGAGATAATTGACAAATGAATTCAAAAAGAAAGGGCCTCGTCACAGACGAGGCCCTTTCTTTTTGCTATGATTT
>CAJBVU010000029.1 GCA_903959115.1 uncultured Bacteroidota bacterium | reverse complement strand
TTCACATCGCCGTTGGGATGTTTGTGTTTAACTGTGTGATTTCTGCACTGTTGTATTGGGTCTATTGAATAATCGCTGAGAAAAATGAAGATTTTGGTAATTTCAGACAATCATGGTTGGGTAGACGATGGAATTCTGCACCACGCTGCATGGGCCGATGAGATTTGGCACGCCGGTGATTGGCTCAATACCAAGATGCATGAAGCCATTACCGCTTTGGGAAAGCCCATTGTTGGTGTGTATGGCAATATCGATGGGATGGATGTGAAAGTGGAATATCCCGAATTGCAGCTGTTTGATCGGGAAGGATTTCGGATCTTTATGACACACATCGGCGGGAAACCCGGTAGATACCCAGCTGCGGTGAAAGACATTTTGATAAAAACACAACCCGATATCTATGTTTGCGGTCATTCTCATATGTTGCAAGTACAAAGAGATCCCAAGTTCAATAATTTGTTGTTTTTGAATCCAGGGGCCTGCGGATTGCATGGATTTCATAAAGTTCGTACCGCTTTGCGATTTGAAATAGAGCCGCAAAAGATTCATTCTATGGAAGTTGTGGAATGGCCAAAAAATAATATCAAATAATATTGCCTTAATGTTTGAAATTGTCAGAGAAAATGGTAATTTTGCATCCCGTTCTGAAAGGAATACATGCCCAGGTGGCGGAATTGGTAGACGCGCTGGTCTCAAACACCTGTGGGTTCACCCCCGTACCGGTTCGACTCCGGTCCTGGGCACCAAATTGTGAAAAACAATCAACATTTTCAGATCAAAGCTATCGACGGCCAAATGGCCGTCGATTTGTTTTTGCCTCCAACCGAAGGGCCATTCCCAGTATTAGTTTATTGCCACGGCTTCAAAGGGTTTAAGCAATGGGGCCATGTCCCATACTTACACGAGTACTTCGCCACTGGAGATTATGCGGTAATTACATTCAATCATTCACACAATGGTGTAACAGGTGATTCCGATCAATTTGATGCGCTAGATTTATTTGCGGTGAATACTGTGAGTAAAGAATTAAACGACCTTGAATCGCTTGGTAAATGGATCAGGGAAAATGGAAAATCTCTGGGATTAGATGTTGAAAGAGTTTCATGGCTCGGACACTCTCGAGGTGGTGCCAATGTGATTCTATTCGCTAGCCGCTGTCAAGATTACGTAGAGAAAGTTATCGCGTGGTCGCCCATCCCATCCTACCAATGGTTGTTTGAATCGTTTAACCCAGAAATTTGGAAGAAAAATCGCATAGCATATACTACCAACGCGCGCACACATCAAGAAATGCCTTTGGATTACAGCATTTGGGAGAATTTGATTGCGCATGAAGAGGAATTTGATATACTAGAGGCCGCGAGAGGACTTGGTAGGCCTTTGCTTATCGTTCATGGTGAATCGGATGATACAGTTCCGTGTGCACTATCTGAGCCACTGTACGATGCTTGTATACATAGTATCCGAATGACAGTTCCAAAGGCGAATCACAATTATGGAATGATTCATCCTTGTGCAGGAATTCAAGATTTTACCCAAGAATTGTGGAACGCACTCGATAATACATTGAGTTTTTTGGAAGAAATTTAATAATTATGGCTGAAAAGCTGCTCGCTCAAGCCTGTCATTGATTGCACGTCCAAGTCCATTTTGGGGCGCCCATTCAAAATATGCGATTTTTTGATTGTCCTGATCCAGTCTACGCAAAGTGGAAAACAGATTCGATGCCGCTTGGTTGGTGTCGCCGCTGTCCGATAAATAATAGTGAGGACCATCCGACAAATTGTTGTTTGAATCCCGTTGCGCCTCTTGTTTGGAGAAATAAATGATCGGTACGCTTGGGTCAATAACGGATGCTGGCATTGTATTTAATGCAATGAGCTTGCATCTCGGGCTGTAATGTTGGTCGAGCTGTCCGGGTGCCAGAGGATTGCTATTTTGGTTTAAATGTTCCAATACGGGAACTCCCAAAACATCCGAAATTCTCTCCAGGGATAATCCACCCAATCGAAGGACCTTCGGCGCACCGTTTTCAATGGCGATAATGGTACTCTCAATGCCTACGAAACAATCTCCATCGTCGAGGATATAATCTATGCGATCACCCAGTTGATCAGCCACATGCTGGGCATTGGTAGGGCTGACGTATCCAAATGGGTTTGCGCTAGGAGCGGCTAGAGGAAAAGGGAGTGTGCTCAGTAATTCAAGTGTTAATCTGTTGTTTGGCATTCTAATACCAACCGTTGGCTGTCCAGATGTAGTGAGGTCTGGCACATGGTCCGCCTTGGGTAAAATAAGCGTCAGTGGGCCAGGCCAAAAGGCACGTGCCAATTTATCTGCCATCTCGGGCCAATCAGTGCATAAAGATTGAGCTTGCTCAATAGAAGCGACATGCAAAATCAACGGGTCAAATGTGGGTCGGTTCTTCGCCGAAAAAATTCCCGCAACCGCTGTTTCATCCAGTCCATTGGCAGCCAATCCGTAAACCGTTTCGGTGGGAATGGCGACCAATTTTCCTTCGGTGAGCAGTTTTTTGGCAAGTATTAGGTCTGTGCCGCGTTGCTGCATCGTTTAGAAGTATTAATTAACGACGTTTGAGGCTGTACTTCTCGATTTTATTGTACAAATGGCTTCGCTGAAT
The DNA here is from genome assembly GCA_903959115.1 of uncultured Bacteroidota bacterium. Lineage (GTDB taxonomy): Bacteria > Bacteroidota > Bacteroidia > NS11-12g > UBA955 > UBA955. Next base: position 2,183 of record CAJBVU010000029.1, on the reverse strand, counting down.
GTCGATTTCTTGTGCTGTTTTGGCGACGTTCCATCCGTTTTGAACCAATTTCCTTTCGATAAATACTTTTTCGGCCCAATCTCTGAAATCTTGAAGTGTTTTATAATCGTCGACCACGCCAAAGGGATCCGCGCCGCGCTGGGCAGGGTTTGAGAACATGTAAACGTCTTCCCCCGAGATTTTATCGCCACAAAGAATCACTAAACGTTCAACAACGTTGCGCAGTTCGCGAATATTTCCAGTCCAATTCACATCCTGAAGGGCTTGATAGCCATCGGGGGTAAATCCTTTTAATGGAATGCTATTCTCATCGCAGATGTCTTTCAAGAAATTGTTGGCAATTAGCGGAATGTCTTCCACACGCTCATTGAGAGTAGGAACATGAATCAGGATGACGCTCAGTCTATGGTAAAGATCCATTCTAAACTGGCCCTTTTCGATTTCCTCGAGCAAGTTTTTATTGGTAGCGGCTACGATTCGCACATCCACCTTGATTTCTTTATCGCCACCAACCCTTGTGATTTTGCCTTCCTGAATCGCTCTAAGCACTTTTGCTTGGGCGGAAAGACTCATATCGCCAATTTCATCCAAGAAAAGGGTTCCACCGTGGGCTTGTTCAAATTTGCCGATGCGTTGCTTGATGGCGGAGGTGAAGCTGCCTTTTTCATGGCCAAACAATTCACTTTCAATCAATTCCGATGGGATGGATGCGCAATTCACTTCTACTAGGGCCATGGATCCACGATTGCTTTTTTCGTGCAACCATCGAGCTACCAATTCCTTTCCCGTTCCATTTTCGCCGGTAATGAGCACGCGGGCTTCGGTAGGGGCTACTTTTTCAATTGTTTCTTTGATTTTTCCGATGGCAGGCGTTTCGCCGATGATATCGAAAGTCTTGGAAACTTTTCTCTTCAGAAACTTGGTTTCGGTAACTAGGTTGTTTTTGTCGATGGCATTGCGAATAGAAATCAACAAGCGATTCAAATCCGGTGGCTTGGTAATGAAGTCGTAAGCGCCCTTTTTTGTTGCGTCTATCGCCATTTCTACGTTACCGTGACCAGATATCATGATAAATGGAAGATCGGGTCGCAAGGCTTGGGCTCTGTCTAGGAGTTCCATGCCGTCTATGCCGGGCATTTTGACATCGCACAGGACGACATCATATTCATTCTTCTGTATGAGGAGCAGTCCTTTGTTGCCATCGTCGGCAGTGGTAACGGTGTAATTCTCGTATTCTAGAATTTCTTTGAGTGTTTCACGGATCGGCGCTTCATCGTCGATGACCAATATTTCAGCCATAATAAGTGTATAGATTAGGATACAATGATACAAAGAGAGAGTAGGAGAACAAGGTTGACTTTTCCACTACTTATGCTCTTTTTGAAGTGATTTTCTGCATGTAAGAATTATGGATAAGAACCTTATCGATTTCAAACGAGAACAGAAGCGACGAATAGAGTGGACACAAGGTTGCTTGAATTGTCATTATTTATTAGAATGTTTGGGAATGTGAGGATTTTACATCATTTTTGTTTTTGAGAGATACTCCAAAATAGGTATGAATAAACATTTACTGGGAAGATGGGTGGCTTTGATTGCTTTAGTGGCGCCCTTGGCGTTGACTGCGCAGACGGATCCGCTTTTCACGCATTTTACATTTAACAAGTTGTTCTATAACCCGGCTTACGCAGGGGCTTCAGGTCAATATTGTTTAAATGCCATTAACCACCAGCAGTGGTTAGGTTATGACGATGAGTCTCCATTTATCAAACCACAAGACAATCAATTTAGCATAGAGAATAAGTTAGATGCAGCGCGTAAGAATATTGCACCAGTGACGCGTGGGTTGGGATTCTCTGCGCCAATTATGGTAAAAGGAAATAATATGGGAGGAGCATTTTTCTCTTTTGTTTCGGACCAGATCGGATATGAGACGGCAACCTATATGAAGGGGGGCGGTTCTTTTGCCTACACATTGAGTGATGGTTCAAATATTCGTTTGGGGGTAGATATTACCAATTTGACCAAAACTTTGGATGCATCAAAGCTAAGATATCATGATCCCAATGATCCAATGATCCCAACAGGAACGCCTTCAGATCAGCATACAACGTTTGGCGCAGGCTTGTATTATTCTAATCCAGATATTGAAGATGGTGCCTATTTGGGTGTTTCATCAACGC
>CAJBVU010000028.1 GCA_903959115.1 uncultured Bacteroidota bacterium | reverse complement strand
GGGTTTTCAAAATTCTCTTTGAGTCGGTATCCCAACATCAGAGCTATCCCTATAGCTATGTCGGAATATCCCGAAAAATCAAAGTAAATCTGAAAACTATAGCCATACATGGCTAGCAGGTTTTCGGCACCGGAAAAGTTCTGTGGGAGTTCGTGTACTATGTCTACATATTTGCCAATATAATCGGCGATAAAGAGTTTCTTGAGCAAACCACTCATAATGCGCAGTAGGCTTTCTTTATAAAGCGCAGCATTAATGGGTTGTGGATCTACAATCTGAGGCAAGAAGTCTTTCGCACGAACAATAGGTCCAGCCACCAAGTGCGGGAAGAATGTCATATAGAATGCATAATCACTCACGTTTTTAGACGCGGGGATTTCTTTGCGATACACATCCATCAAATAGCTAATCGACTGAAAAGTGTAGAAGGAGATTCCTATGGGAAGGAAAAGATTATGGTCTGTGAATTGTGTGCCAAATAGCTCATTGCAATTGTGAATGAAGAAGTTGGCGTACTTGAAATAGAGCAGAAAGGATAAGCTGTAGGATAGTGATAGCCACAGTAGCAGTTTTCTGGTAGTTCCGGATTTCTTTTGGATGAGTAGGGCAAAGAGGTAGTCGCTGATGATCATCAAGGCAAAAAGACCCAAGAAGGGACCGCTTGATTTGTAATAGAAAAACAGGGAAAATGCAATGATATAGGCCTTTCTCCAAGCGTTACGTTGGATAACAGCTGCGTAAAAAACTAAGAAAATGCCAAAAACCGCGAGGAATGAGAATTCGGTAAAGAACCAAGGCTCTTTGGTGGAATAGCTAAAAATGCGATTCAACAATTGTGGATCGTGCAGCGGCGCAAATATGTTATTGATCCAATTAGTATCCACGGTATTTTGCTGCATTTAGGGTGATGATTGATGAACGGAACGGCCGGCCGCGCTTGCGCGGCGGCTTCATAGCCATCTTGTATTTGGCCGATGTCTGTAACCAATTTGCGACACTGTCCATCCAAACCCGGTAGCCTTGAACATCGGGGTGACGTCCATCGCCGGCACGGGTAAGGGTTAGGTTTTTTGTCAAAAAGAATGTCCCGGAATCAGCTGAACTCTTAAAAACCTTGTTGATTCCATTGTCCTCGTCCCAATTGGCTGGACCAATCCAAGCATACGGAATGTTTCGCAATTTCTTGGCCACCTGATTGGCTGCAATTTTTCTCGCTTTTAAATCGCGGGCATACAATTCATTGAGGCCAAAGACCAAGAAAATATAGGTTGGTTTGTATCTCGCGATGATCTTGTCTATGGTGTCGGAACGACCAAAATTAAAGACGGTAGCAGAATACCATTCCATTGATAAAACCAATTTGTGACCATTGGCAAGACAGTAGTCGTTCAAGGGGTATCTCAGGCCACCACTTTCTGAATCTCCGATAAGTAAAATGCGATGTTTTGTAGTATCGGCAAAAACGGGCAATTCGTAGGCGGGTAAAGTGAAGACGCCACTACTTTGTGTTAAAAATGGCAGGGTGGAATCTTTTGTTAGACCTGAATTTGCAGTGTCCGTAATTGGTGCTTCTATTATTGTATTTGCGGGTGTTTCTGGTTCGTCCAATGTTGCGAGCATCGCATCAATGTCTTGATTCCCGAGAATTTGCTTGAGTTCAACCCCTGCAAATGAAAATGCCTCAGGTTTGCAGCTATAGATATAAAGCAGAAGAATGGGGAGGGTAATACTAAGTCCAGCCCAAACGATGAGCCATGGAGAGGAGGGTTTTGACGTGCTTAATGTTCCAGAATGTTCGGAACCCACCACAACGGACTTTTTAATAGATTTGTCTATTGGGTTGTTCGATGTGTTCTGGTCAGGAGTCAAAGTCTCGCAAAAATACTCGAATCAAGTCGACTTTTAATCGCACCAAAATTGGAAGTATAAACAACTTTTACGCAGTTGGGCGGCATGTTTAATTTCGGCCGAATTATTTGCTTAGGATGTCGCCGTGGCTATGCACTACACCAGATGGTAGGTGGATTTTTTGCATCGATTCGCCAGTGCCAAGATGTATTGTGATTTCTTGGTAGCCTAAATTGGTGACGCTATAACCTGATTCGTTAACTTCAATTTTGATTGGTTCTCCATTGAGCAAAATCTGAAAACCATAGCCTTGCCATTGTGAAGGACAGTGGGGATTTAAGTGCAACGTTTGGTTTTTAATTCGCAATCCGCCAAAACCTTGAACGATGCTCAAATAGCTGCCTGCCATCGATGTGATATGCAGCCCATCTTCTGTATCGTTGTTATAGTTGTCGAGGTCCAATCTCGCCGTGCGCAAATACATTTCGTAGGCTTTGTCTGGCTCGCCAATTTTGGCCGCCAAAATACTGTGTACACAGGGGCTTAAAGAACTTTCATGAACGGTAAACTGCTCATAGAATTTGAAATTTCTTACATGGGTATCGCTATCAAAATCGTCCTCAAAGAAGTAGAGGCCTTGAAGGACATCGGCCTGTTTGATATAAACGCTTCGCAGAATTCGGTCCCAACTCCATTTTTGATTGATGGGTCGTTGCGCGGGCGACAGATCTTTTACGGGGACTAATTCTTTTTCAAGGAAACCATCGTGCTGCACATAAACGCCGAGTTCTTCGCTATAGGGGAGATAGAGATTTTCGTTGATATGCGACCACTCTGCGGTTTCTGCTAGATGCTGGAATTGGGTTTTAGCACAAATGGCCTGAAATGCAGCTGGGTGGTTTTGTTCCATCCAAAGGATACATTCCATTGTGTATTTCATGCACCATTTTGCTATGTAACTAGTATACCAGTTGTTGTTTACGTTGTTTTCGTATTCGTTTGGGCCGGTTACGCCGTGCATTTCGTAACGATTTTTTAGGTCGCTCCAATGGACGCGTTGTTTCCAGAATCGGGCGATGCCAAGCAATACTTCAAAGCCGCCATCCAACAAGTAGTTACGGTCGCCGGTATGTTGAATGTAGTTGTAAATGGCATAGGCGATGGCCCCGTTGCGGTGAATTTCTTCGAATGTGATTTCCCATTCGTTGTGACATTCTTCGCCGTTCATGGTTACCATGGGGTACAGTGCAGCGCCGTTGTTAAAGCCCAATTTGGTCGCGTTTTCGATGGCTTTATCCAGTTGTTTATAACGGTAAACCAACAATTGTCTGGAAATTGCGGCGTCTGCCGACACCAAGAAAAACGGAAGGCAATAGGCTTCGGTATCCCAATAGGTGCTTCCGCCGTACTTTTCGCCAGTAAATCCTTTGGGGCCGATATTCAAGCGAGCATCATCACCGCAATAGGTTTGGTTGAGGTGGTAAATGTTGAAGCGGACCGCTTGTTGGGCTTGAACATCTCCATCGATGCGAACGTCGGTGGTTTCCCATTTTTTCGCCCAGGCGGCAGCGCTCATTTTTAGGTGGTCTTCAAATGGGGAAGCGCTCATTTTTTCGAGGGCTTTTTTCACGTGAAGTTCCAATGCTTCCGGGGCGTGATGGAAGCTGCTGCCGGTGATGCAATGTTTTACTAGCGTGAGTTTTTCGGCAGCAGATACAGAAATTTCATAGGTGTTGCTAGCAAACTTCTCATGGGTTTTAGGCTTGGCAATATTGTTGTGTTTTACATCGTTTTTAAACGTTTCAAAAGCGATGGCATTGGTGACAATCCAATCGAGTTTTTTTGTTTTTACAGTAACAAGCAACTCGTGATGGTGGACGTCTTGCTTTACAGGTTCCCAAAATTTCTCATCGTAATTGGAGTCTTTGTTGGAAACATCGCCATCGAGGTAATTTTCGACAGTTATGGTGCAATCCTTACTCGCCGTGATATTGTATTGTAATGCGCTGTATTCTTTGTTGATTAGGGAATAGAATCGATGACTCTGGATATCCAGTACAATCCCATTCGTCATTTTTACTGTGCAAATTCTATTCAATACCCCTTGGTGCATGTCGAGTTCGCGGTGAAACGACAAAACTTCAACCTTGGCTAAATCGAGTAACTCGCCGTTGATCCAAATGCGCAATCCGCTCCAATAGGTGGCATTCAAAACTTTGGCAAAGTACTCAGGATAACCATTCTTCCACCAGCCCACGCGGGTTTTATCAGGGTAATATACGCCACCCACGTAAGTGCCTTGCAGGGAGTGACCACTGTAGGTTTCTTCTAGGTTTCCGCGCTGCCCCATCATGCCGTTTCCCAGTGAAAAAACGCTTTCGGCGATTTCGTTCATACTTGGGTTAAAGCCAACTTCGATGACTTTCCAAGGGTCTGCTTTGAAATATTCTATCATTGGATTGAATGGGGTGAGTTAATCGTTTATAGTTCGTCGAGGAAATCGAAATCAAATTCTCCTAGATTGTTGATATGCATCACAGCACCTGGCAAATCTTCGGGTTTGCCGACACCTATAGCTCTCATTCCGGCTGCGATGGCTGCTTGCACACCGGCTGCGCTGTCCTCAAAAACCAGGCACTGCGATGGGGGAAATCCAATCATATCGGCAGCGGTAAGGAAAGTTTCGGGATGCGGTTTGCCTTGTTTTACGTGGCCGGCATCTACAATTGCATCAAAAGCATCAACCAGACCCACACGCGTGAGGACCATCGTTGCATTTTTGCTTGCAGAGCCCAATGCCAAGGGCAATTTTAAGTCATCTACTTGTGCAAAAAACTCAGGAACACCGGGAAGGACATCGGATGGGCCCATATCTTTCACCAACTCTAAGTACCATTCGTTTTTACGCACTAAATCGGCATCAAACTCAGAATGTGTAAGGGTTTTATTGGCGAGTTTGAGAATGAATTTTAGGCTATCGGCACGACTTACGCCTTTCAATTTCTCATTGTCGTCTTGTGTGAGTTGATAGCCATATTCGGCTGCCAAGCGCTCCCAAGCAAGAAAATGAAAATGGGCGGTATCGCAAATAACCCCGTCTAAATCCAGGATTAGGGCAATCATTATGCAGATATTTTCAATTTGCGCAAATGGTATTCAACCAAATTGATTACCGGTTCTCTGGTAATTACACCCACGTTAATGCGGTGGATTTTACAAGCTTCTTTCAATAAATCACTAAAGTGGTAAGCCACTGAACCTACGAAGTGAACGGGCACTTCTTTGTGGTTTTCGTACTTCCAAATATGAATGTTGATGAATTTGCTGAAGCCATTATAAATGAAATCGCGTACCCATTTTTCGTCGCGGTTATCGCTCAAAAAACGCATGAACGAGGCCAAATAAACGTTTGGATTGGGTTTGTTGTAAACGGCTTCAAAAATGCCTTCTTTGGTGAGGTTGAATCGTTCGATAAGGCCATTGTGGATTTTCTCGGGCAGCTCCTTGTACAAGAACATGCGGAGTAAATCTTTGCCATAAAATGTCCCACCTGCTTCATCGCCCAGTACGTAGCCCAAAGCGGGAACAACTTCATGGATTACACTACCATCATAGTAGCAACTATTGCTTCCCGTTCCGAGAATACAAGAAATGCCGGGTTCGTCGCCACAGGTTGCGTAGACTGCGCCAAGTAAATCATGATCAACAACAACGTTTGCTTTGGTAAAAATGGCTTTTAGGGCATTCTCAATGATGATATTTCTTGAGGCACTGCTTGCTCCGGCACCATAGAAAAATACATGGTCAACCATCGGTGCAACTGCGGCAAGTTCGGTGTTTTTGCGAATTTCACTTTCGATCAACTCGGTGTTGTGAAAAAATGGGTTGAAACCCATGGTATGAAACGATAAACGCTGAGATTCTCCATCGGTAAATACCCAATCGCACTTTGTGCTTCCGCTGTCTGCTACTAAGATCATAATAAAATCGACGCAAGTTAAAGAAAAAAGGCTTAGTGTCAAACGAACACTTAAAAAACAATTTTTTGCATAGCATTGTTATTTTGGGTTAATTTGTGGGCTAGAGCAAAGATTGTTCATGTCGATAAGCCCATCATTAAACCCCCACGTTTCCGTTGATTGCGTCATTTTTGGCTTCAGCAAAGAGACCTTACGTTTGTTGTTAATTAAGCGTACTGTTCCTAACGCGCTGACGGAGTTGGATGATAGCTATTATGCTTTGCCGGGGGATTTGGTGCGCGACAATGAAAATTTGGATGAGGCGGCAGCTCGTGTGTTGAGAGAATTGACAGGATTAACAGGGATTTTCTTACAGCAGTTCCAAGCATTTGGCGATCCATTGCGTATCACAAAAGCAAAAGACAGGGCTTGGTTGAAGGGTGTGAGGCAGGATCCAGACGCTCGAGTAATTACGGTGGCCTATATGGCTTTGATTGAAAGTAGTAAGGTGGAAATTCAGCCGGGTTCGTTTAGCAAAGGGGCGGTTTGGTTACCCATTGGCGAGATTCCTGAGTTGGCGTTTGATCATAATGAAATTTCTGAAGGTGCGTTGATGGCGTTGCGTGAAAAGGTTCAGATTCAGCCGATTGCGTTTGAATTGTTGCCGGAAAAATTTACGATGAGCGATTTACAGGCGTTGTATGAGACCATTTTGCAGCGGGATTTAGACAAGCGTAATTTTAGGCGTAAGATGTTGAATTCTGGAGTGATTGCGGCCTTGCCAGAAAAGCAACACGGCGTAAGCAACAAGCCCGCTAGATATTATGTTTTTAATAGAAATCTGTTTGAAAATGGCCCAATGGGCTTTGTGAACCTCAAAATGGAGGGTTCTTTCACATTGTTTAATTAAGATTACCGTCGATTTTCATGGATAAACCGTAACTTTGCGGCTCATTTTTCGTATATAATGCTTTCAGTTTCAAATCTTTCTTTGCGTTTTGGTAAGCGCGTTTTGTTTGAGGAGGTCAACCTCAAGTTCACCAATGGCAACTGCTATGGAATTATCGGTGCCAATGGTGCGGGTAAATCTACGTTTTTAAAGATTTTATCGGGAGAAATCGAACCCAATACGGGCTCGGTGGATATTGATCCGGGCAAGCGGATGGCTGTGTTAAGTCAGAACCACTTTGCGTTTGATGAATATCCGGTTTTGCAAACCGTAATCCGTGGTCATCACAAATTGTGGTCGATTATGGAGGAAAAGGAAGTGTTGTACGCCAAGGAGGATTTTTCTGAGGACGATGGCATGCGCGCGAGCGAGTTGGAAGGTGAGTTTGCTGAGATGGATGGTTGGAATGCCGAGAGCGATGCAGCACAGTTGTTGAGTAGCTTGGGTATCGAGGAGCAGTTCCACGAGTATTTGGTGAAGGATTTGAACGGTAACCAAAAGGTAAGGGTGTTGTTGGCTCAGGCGTTATTTGGCAATCCAGATGTGTTGTTGATGGATGAACCTACCAACGATTTGGATGTGGATACGATTCGTTGGCTGGAAGAGTTTCTGGCAATTTTCGAAAATACGGTGTTGGTTGTAAGTCATGACCGTCACTTTTTGGATAATGTATGTACGCACGTCTGCGACATTGATTTTGGTAAGATTCAGATTTTCAGTGGTAATTACACTTTCTGGTATCAGAGTTCTCAGTTGGCGTTACGTCAGAGATCGGATCAGAACAAGAAATCAGAGGAGAAGAAGAAGGAATTGCAGGAGTTTATCGCGCGATTCAGCGCCAACGTTGCCAAGAGTAAGCAGGCCACGGCGCGTAAGAAGATGTTGGAGAAATTGAACATCGAAGAGATTCAGCCGAGCACAAGGAAGTATCCTGGTATCATTGTAAAGCAGGGTAGAGAAGTGGGCGATCAGATATTGACGGTTGAAAATTTGAGTGCCAAAGCAGAGTCGGGGGAGGTGTTGTTTAGCAATATCAACTTCACAGTGAGCAAGGGCGATAAGATTGCATTTATCAGTCGTAACACATTGGCTTTGAATCAGTTCTTCAAGACTTTGTGGGGCGAGGTTAAGCCGGCATCGGGCGAATTTAATTGGGGTGTGACGGTTACGATGAGTAATTTGCCGAACGAAAATGCACAATTTTTCACCGAGAAAATCAACTTGGTGGATTGGTTGAGGCAGTATTCGGTTGAGAAGGACGAGACGTATGTCCGCGGATTTTTGGGTCGGATGTTATTCAGCGGCGAAGAAACCCAAAAGATGTGTACGGTATTGAGTGGGGGAGAAAAGGTGAGATGTATGCTAAGCAAGTTGATGTTGGAAAACCCCAACGTGTTGTTGTTGGATGAACCCACGAACCACTTGGATTTGGAGAGTATTCAGGCGTTGAATAACGGGTTGGTGGATTATGCAGGTGTAGTGTTGTTCCATTCACATGACCAAGAGTTTATCAATTCGATAGCCAATCGGATTATCGAGATTACGCCAAATGGCATCATCGACAAGTATATGAGTTATGAAGAATTTGCGGAGGATGCGCAGATTAAGGAGAGAAAAGCAGAACTTTACAAAATATAAAACAAATAATTTGACATGATAAAGCAATTATTAATTATTCCGGTATTGGCCTTGGGTCTATTGGCCGGTTGCGGTGAAAAAATCAACACCAGTAAGGATTTGAAGACATCTGAGGATTCTTTCAGCTACGTTTATGGCTATGAAACTGCTAAGCGGATGAAGCAGCAGGGCATCGACGCATTGGACTATGGAAGTTTCTTGCGTGGAATTAAAGAAGGTTTCTCTAAGGACAGTGGCTTGGCGATTAAAGAGGATGTGATGGGCAAGGTGTATCAAGGTTATGTGCAAGGGGTTCAGGACAAGAAGATCAAGGTGTTGCAAAAGGAAACCAACGATAAGTTGGCGAAGTTGAGCAAGGAGCAAGGTGTGAGTCCTTTGGCTGCTAAGGGTTATTACAAAGAATTGAAAAAGGGAAGCGGAAGCATTCCTGGTGTTTACGATAGCGTTTTATGTTATTTCATCATCAAAAATGGTAAGGGGAAGGTGTTTCAGGACAATCGCAAGGACAAGAAGCCATTTATGGGTACCATCGAGAGTTTGAAGTTGCCACCATTGGAAGAGTCGTTCGGAAAAACTGCCAAGGGCGGATCATTTGAGATGTACATTTCTAACGTGGAATATCCTTCTTTGGCTCGTATGGCGGGAACGTTCGACGATATGTATGGAATTACGGTGATTGAGGTGGAGTTGTTGGATGTTAGACCGGGGCAGAAGCCAACGGCGATGCCAGCAACGGAAGGTTTGGATTACATTCCACCGCCAGCAGGTAAATAATTTTAGGGCGGTTTCGATGCTGTGATTGTCATGATTGCAGTAAGAATTTAGTTTGAGCCGTTGATTAAATAAAAGAGAGGGGCGCCCGAGGCGCCCCTCTCTTTGCTTAAAAAGGAATTACGAGTATTGAAATCTGGGGTAAAAGTAAAAATCTAGTTTGCCAATCTAAATGGAAATGAGATCAACTAATCCCCCCGGCGAAATTGATTGAGGCCGATTAATGTCCAACCGACAATCATTAAGACTCCTCCCACAGGGGTGATGGCTCCCAGTTTTCGCAAGGCAGGGGAGAGAATTTCATTGAGTGCCAGAATCCACAGGGATACGCTGAAAATGAATGAACCCAAAATGATTAGTTTGATGTGGAGGCCTTTAATTGTTGGGGCGATGTTTGCAATGGCGAGTAAACCCAATCCATTCAGCGCAAAATACAGCGATGCGGTTTTCCAAACCTCGAGGTAGCGTGCAGAAATTGCATCTTCTAGGGTATGTGCACCCATGGCTCCGAGGGCTACGGTGGTGGCAATCATCAAGCAGCCGAGGCCAATAAGTTGGTTAGTTTTCATGTGATTTTATTTTGAGATAATTTGCACCTCGTGAGGGGTTGTCGCTGCAGGCGGCGGCGTTACCGTGATACCAAATGTGATCCACATCGGCATTAACGGCACGCTGGCAATTTCTTTGTATTGGGTATTGAGCAAATTCTGCGCATTCACCCAAATGGAATACTGATACGGCCATTTGATTGGCGCTGGGGTCTCGTCTGGCAAGTACGTCATCGGTGCAATGTGTATTTTTCGTTTGATCCCATAAGCCAGCCGCATATCCAACATCGAATAGCCGCTACCGGCATCAAAACCTGCTGCACTACGTTGCATAAAACGATATTGTGCGGTCATTTGTACACCATATTTGGTTTGTAGATTGAGCGATGCTATGTATTGATTGGGCAAGAAATTAACGGCATATTGAGAATAACCCTTCATTTTCACTCTGTGACTCAACTGTCGCAACTGCGTTGCGCCAAGCGTCCATCGAATCGAAAGTAGTTCCAAATTCAATCCCGACGGTGAAGTATAATTGATTTTTTTGTTGCCCACGACTCTGCATTCAAAACCTTCAACCATGAAGTTAGTGCCCATCAAATTGACAGGTTGCCAAGGAGCGGTTAATGAATCTTTAATACGATCGATCATCTGCTGCTGTGTTCTGCGAAAAATACCCGCTTGGACATAGATTTTTTGTCCAGTTTTGCGCAGGCCCATTTCGATTGTGCGTGCAGATTCAGGCAACAATCCAGGGTTGCCAATATTAGACGGACCGCTATAAAATAAATCCGTGAACGTAGGCAGTCGCTGTCCGGTACCCCAAGAAGCAAAAAAATTCAGTTGGGGTCGGCCCAAGTGTTTCTGACGG
>CAJBVU010000027.1 GCA_903959115.1 uncultured Bacteroidota bacterium | reverse complement strand
TGAGGTGAGTCAAGAATTGGATGTTGTTCTGAGATTGACAGGCGCTTGTAGCACTTGCAGCATGAGCGAAATGACCATGACCGCGGGGATTGAAGAGAGTTTGAGGCGAGCCATTCCCAATATTGGTAAAATTACTGCATTAAAAAATTAGTCATGTTTACCCGCCTTTGGATTGCCTTAAAAAATTGGGGTGCATCGGAGGGGAAGCCGTTTTTGGGCATACAGGCCTTGGGAATTCCGGTTGTGGCGTTGGTTTTTTTGACGATTCGCGCGCAGTTTGGGAACGATACTCGTTTAAATTCTCTGTTATCCGCAGCGCCGCCGAATAGGGATTGGATAGTTTCGTGTTTGATTTTAATCGTTTATGCCGCCGATTTTATCTCTGACGCGATCGCTTGGGATAGAATCGGCGTGAAATTCGCTTATTGGCAGCTTTTATTGGCGGTAGGGTGGGTATTATTTGGCAGTTTTATTCTTTTGACGTTAACGGTTGTCTTGCCTTTGTTGGGCTTTGGCACTTTCGATAAAAAGGATCTCCTCGATTTAACTTGGAGTCTTCGCTTTCTTGTTTTGGGTGGTTTGATATACATCTATTTCAAATGGCGTGGCGGCTTGATGCTCGCTTACTTCGGGCCAGTTTTAATAGCTTTCGTCTTTGCTGCTGCCGTGTTCGGCGGTTTGTCGTCGACCGGATTTATTGTGTTCTGGCTTCAAGGGTTTTGCATCTTCCTGCTTAATATTTTAATGATGCAATACTTCGAAAAAGACAAAGATAGTGTTTCCAAAACACCCAATTTGTGGCTGTTGCTATCAAGTCGGCGGTTGTCGATTTTTGCGGTTTTGCTGATTGCCTTGATCACCGCTAGTTGGGTACTCAATGATTTTAACGGGAATGGTTTTGATGGAAATCGGTTTGGTACAATTCTATTGTTGTTGGTCTATGGATTGATGTTCATTTTTCCATCGCCGTTTAGATTTGCCCGTTGGTATCGCGTTTTAATCGATGGCGCTTTGGCGCTTTGGCTAATTTAAGTAGCGCGATTTTTGGCTTTTGCAGCCAAGTGGAGCAATAGGAATCCCAGTGCTGCGGCGGTGGTGCTCGCAATCAAAATGCTGATTTTCCCAAGGTCAATTTGCTGGATGTCGGTAAAGGCTAGGTTGTCGACGAACATCGCCATCGTAAAGCCAATTCCGCCTAAGATTCCGGCGCCTAGCAGCATCGTTTTGCTAATGCTTGTCGATAAGCTTGCAATCCCCAATCGTATCGCCAAAAGGCTAAATAGCACGATTCCTAGGGGTTTGCCAATCAGAAGGCCAAAGAAAATGCCTAGACTTTCCGGGGAAAACAGAGCGCCTGTCATTTCGGAGTTGATGGCAATGGCCGTATTGGAAAGGGCAAACAATGGCAAAATGATATAGGTTACGGGCCACTGGATTTTGTGTTCGATGCGATAGGAAAGTGTGTTGGGGCTGCCGGATTTGAAGGGTATGGCGAAGGCAAGAATTACACCGGCTAAAGTGGCATGGATGCCGCTATGGAGCATGCAGAACCATAGTGAAAAACCGAGGATTAAATACACCCAAAAGTTCTCGTTTCCTCTGCGATTTAATAAATATAGTATGGCGCAGATGACAGCAGTGAGTATCAAATACAATGATGAAAACCCATTGCCATAAAATATTCCAATCACCACAATGGCGCCAAGATCGTCGATGATTGCTAATGCGGTTAAAAATACTTTTAAAGCTGGCGGGACTCTATCGCCTAACAAACCCATGATTGCAATGGCAAAGGCAATGTCTGTTGCGGTTGGAATTCCAATTCCTGAAATGGATTCTGGGTGATTGAAATTGAATAGGAGGTAAACGAGTGCTGGGAAAATCATTCCGCCCAGGGCTGCCATTACGGGGAGCATCGCACGTTTACGACTGCTGAGTTCGCCAATGTATAGCTCTCTTTCGATTTCGAGTCCAACCAAGAGGAAGAAAATGGTCATTAAGGCCTCGTTGATCCAACCAGTGAGGCTATGCTGTAGGTGAAAACCATTGAAATTACTGCCGATTTCTGTTTTCCAGAATGAAACGTATTGTTCAGATACGGATGAATTTGCAAGAAGTAAAGAAGTAATGGTGGCAACAACCAAAAGGATTCCTGCCGACTGTTGACTTTGGAAAAATTCTCTAAATAAAGCGGTTAATCGGAAGGTATTATTTGGTTTTTGAGGGTGATTCATTGGTGGGTTTTGCTGATTATTGAGAAATTGATTCGATACGGTCCTTCATTCCTTCTATCCAGTGTGCTTCGCATCGTGCTTCATAGACATCTGTATGTCCAACCAAGAGTAGGTCGTCGTTCCCGGGTTTGCGGTAGGTGAATGTGGCATTGCCGTTACAAACATGACATTTTGCTTTTACTTCGATTTTTTGTGTGGCCAACTTTTTGAGCGCAGCCATCGGACCAAAATCTCTTGCCATATAGTCTTTGTCGAGCCCGGCGGCCACAACCTTAATTTGATTCATCATCAATTCGCCGATCACTTCAACAATGAATGGTCCAAAAAATTGGACCTCGTCTATGTAGACTTCCTTGGTCATTTCATTGATTAACGGATAGATTTCTTCTGCTTTTGATATGCGATGGGCAAGCATTTGAATTCCGCTGTGTGTGTTGATAGTAGTGGCATTATAGCGTTTGTCGAGTAGTGGTTTTACGGCCAATTTCTCCTCGGCAGAACACATGCTTTCGTTGTATAAACCAATCAACTGAGTGGTTTTCCCTGCAAACATGCAACCGTGGATAAGTGTAAATTCTCTCATGATGAAATTTCAAAGGCTGTTGTAACTTGCCGCTACCAATGGAAGCAAATAAAACTCCCCTGTTAGAAGTGCTAAATAACTTAGCAAGTATACATCATGAAGTGCGAAACGACCAAACCCAATTGTTAGATATTGAGAAGTTGGGGAAGTTGAAATTGTTGGCGGCTCAGTTGTACATGGAAGTGGATATTGAGTTGCTTTCGATGGAGTTTCCTGAGCTTCAAGATGCGGACACTGAGGCAGATTCGAAAATTGATTCTGAATTGAGTTCAGACGCTCCAATTGATTCGGATATTGAGCCTACATCAGATCTGGTCATTGACATGTTCGCACCAGAGGTAGAAATTGCAAATATCGAATTGCCTTTTGCAGAAATCGCAACGGAGGTGATTGAAGAAGTTGAAATCGTGGTGCCGGATCCAATCCCATTGCCCGTAATTGAGCCGGTTGTGATTACAACACCGGAGCCAATCGTTGAGGCGGAATTAGAGCCAATCGAGGTACCAACGCCAAACCCAGTGCCCGTTAATGAGCAGGTTGATAATGATTCGAGCGCGCATACTGTAGCCGGAATTATCGGTCAGTTTCCCTTGAGTAGGCGGTTTGAATTTTCCAATATCCTTTTTGGGGGTGATATGGATAATATGGGTTTGTTCGTCCAAGAAATTATCGATGCGCCAACAGCGGCGGCGAGGGGGGATGTTTACGATCGTTGGTATGAACAAAAACAATGGCGTAGACGTGATGAATCTGCGAGTGATATGTGGCGGATGATTAAGCGAATCTTTACCCAGTAATGTCAACTGCTTTCGGCGCCAATGATGGCCTGAAATGCAGAAATTTATTCGATCCAATCCTTTTTTTATTCCCCTTTTGGGGCTATTTGCCGGCTATATTTGGAATAGGCTGGGATTTTCAAATCCACAATTATTTGTTTTTGGAGCCCAATGTCATCTGCTGTCGCTGATTGCTCTTGCCTTTGGTGGTTTACTTTACTATTGGATGTACAAACCCAAATACCGAAAGTGGAATCCAAGCATTCGGATGATTTCATTGTTTTGTTTGCATTGTGGGGTTGCATTGTGGTTGTTCTCAGGGGTTAAGTCAGTAAATGCTTTGCCCTGGGAATCTCAGAAAGTTAAAGGTTGGACGTTAATTGAAGTCAGGGATAGCTTACTTCCAACAAAAAAAGGTGCTGGAATCGTCTATTGTGTGGGTTGGAAAGATCAGTACGGTCGAGTTTACGATGCATCGCTGGCCTTGAGATGTGTATTTTATCGAAAAGATTCTTCAGAAACGACTAGGGTTCCGCAAGCTTTGAGGAAGTACTGGGTCCCCACGGATTTGATAAAATCCTACTCTGAGCCTCAAGTTCCATTTGATCCCAATTGGCGCAGAATTATGCGAACGCTGGGCATTCTTGGGTATGTGACATGGGACGCGGATGTTGTTTTATTAGAGAATGAGCCTATCAGTGATTGGTTCGCGCCAGTCTACCGTTGTAAAAATCAGTTGTTGTTTTGGATTCGTAAAGTACTGTATTCTCAATTGAACGAGACAAATGCTGGTTTGACCTATGCGATGCTCGTTGGTGATAAATCCGGGCTTGATGTTGTGATAGAAAAGCAATTTGGGATTGGCGGTTTACTTCACGTACTGGCGGTTTCGGGGATGCACGTTTCGTTGATTATGGGGGCATTGCTTTGGTTGCTTACGGGGTTTGGATATCGTGGGCGGCCAACAATAAAAACCTTGTTTTT
>CAJBVU010000026.1 GCA_903959115.1 uncultured Bacteroidota bacterium | reverse complement strand
GGCTAAAGCGTCCGTTTGGCTATGTGATTTACACGTGCTTTCAAAAGTATTTACGTGGTCGTTGTTGTTCAGGGCTGTCCTGTATGCGGTCCTGATCTGCATCCATTGGGGTGCGCTGGGCGATATGGCACTGGTCGACATGCGAACGGTGGTGAAAGCCACGGTAATCAGCAACAAAGTACGTATCAATGTTTTCATCTGCTGATTGTAACAATTGCGAACAAAATCGGTTTTGGTTGTTTCGTTTTGATTTTGCAAAAATCACCATTCTTGATAGGAGATTTGCAAAAATCTCACATTTTTTGGTGGCTAAATTGTGCTCTGATAGATTTGTGATGTTGAATTATTTAATTACCTTTGACGATAGTATCGTGTAAGGTTAGTATTTGAAAAATATGATTGCAAATTTTTCCTGCCACGAAACGGAATTGATATGGAATGGTAGTCAATCCAAAAAAATCCCATTTGGTATTCAGTCAGTTGCAAGACGAAAACTCCGAATGATGAATGCGGCAGCAGATATCAATGATTTGAGAGTTCCTCCGGGCAATCACTTGGAGAAATTGTCAGGTAATTTGGAGGGATATCATAGTATTCGTATCAATTCCCAATGGCGGATTTTATTCTATTGGGAGAATAATAACGCTTGTGACGTTGAAATAGTCGATTATCATTGATATGGAAAGATTAAAAAATATTCATCCGGGAGAGATTCTGAAAATTGAATTTTTAGAAGCAATGTCGATTTCCGCCTATAGATTGGCGAAGGAAACATTTATTCCACAGACTAGAATTGGATTGATTTTAGCGGGAAAGCGTCGAATTTCTGTCGATACAGCCCTGAGATTCGCAAAATTTTTTGGGAATTCGGCTCAGTTCTGGATTCAATTACAGATTGATTATGACATCGAGCTGGAAAATGAAATTCAAAAAGAAACATTAGATAAAATTCACCCGCTCACCCAATAAGTCTGGTCGAGCCGCTCCCCACCTAGGAGAAAATTCGTTTTACAACCACTTGCGGCGGCGGAAGAAATACAAGGTGCCGAGGGAGGACAAGGCCATCAGAGCCACAGAAAAGGCGAAGCCATATTCCCACTTGAATGCATCAATGAACTCGAAGTTCATGCCATAAATACTCGCGATCAATGTTGGGGGCATGAAAATCACCGAGGCAACCGTAAAGATCTTGATGATTTTGTTTTGTTCGATGTTAATCAAACCCAAAAAGGTGTTTTGCAAATACTCCAAACGCTCGAAATTGAAATTGGTGTGATCGATCAATGAATTGATATCCTTGATCACAATGCGCAATCGCTCATAATCCTCACCCTCAAATTCGCGGCTCTTTAGAATCGCGCTCAATACCCGTTGTTTATCCACTGCATTCTGTCGCAATTCCATCGTCAATTCCTGCATCCGATTGATTTCCAAGATGATGGTTTCGTTTGGATTGCTTGAAAACGACAATTCTTTTGATAATCCCGCGACTTGTTTGGCGAGTCCTTCTAATAGATCAGCATCGTTGTCGACGCCCATTTCCAGAAGCGTAGGCAAAATTTGTTTTCCTGTATGGAACAATCGGCCGGTGGCTTTGATCTTCTTCACGCAATCCGAGAATGCGCTTAAATCGGCATCGCGGTAGGTAAATAGAATATCGTCCTGAAGGATAAACGAAACGGCGTTGGAATGAAACAATCCCGATTCCTGATCAAAGTGTAGGAAGTTGCTGTTGGCTATGATTTCGTCGTCCGTTTCAAAATAACGAGATGAACTTTCAATCTCTAACTGTTGTTGACGCGACTGGAATTTGAATTCGAAATTGGCTTCTACATCGGCGATTTCAGCCGCGGAAGGATTCTGTAGGTCGATCCATATCAATCCATCCAATGTCTCTAATTGAGACAGCGTTTGCACTTTCTGCACACGGGTTTGACGCTGATAGTATACGCGCATCATGTTTCTGGATTGTACTTCGGGGTTCGCCTTCCATTTGGAAAAGTGGTGCAAATATACGGTTATTTTCTCTCAATGAGCCAAAATTCGGCTTCTGAACTGATTTCGGTTGTGCCCCAAAGTCGCTTTGGAATTTGAATCGTACTGCTCTTAATGCTACCCCCGGTAGCCGTCAATTTTTCCAATTGCTGTTCGATTTGTATCGTATGGGCTGATTTTACAGTGCCAAAACGCAGGTAGGTTAAGTGACTTTTACGGGATAATCCAAGGCTATCAAGGCTTTTTGCGGTTTTCAAAATCCAAATATTGGAATGGCTCAACTGCGATGCGAGGTGGTCGTATATCAAGTGGGGTTGATGCTGTTTGAATTGATATTGTTTAAACCGATTATGGTCGGCGTAATACAACACTTGAAACGCTGAATGATAGGGTTCTAATATGATGGGTGTTTTCGCCCAATTAACACCCAGGCTA
Organism: uncultured Bacteroidota bacterium; assembly: GCA_903959115.1. Lineage (GTDB taxonomy): Bacteria > Bacteroidota > Bacteroidia > NS11-12g > UBA955 > UBA955. The sequence goes on along the minus strand of CAJBVU010000026.1, from coordinate 356 downwards.
ACTTTTGCAGTTTGTAAGGCTTCTTTGGCGCTGGCTTGGTTGGCAGGTGTGAAACTTCGGCCAATCATCATCAGGCCAATAATCCCTATCGTCTTTATGGCTGAAATATGTTTACCAAGGGACAGGGGAAGGGCTAGGATGCTCACAGATAAGCTCAGGCAAAGGAATGGCAGTGTGATTGAGGCGTATCGCTCAGTGAACATGGGTATGCTGAATGGGTGGTCTAAGCTCAAGAGCCATTGGCCGAAAAAGGGGAGTGCGAAGATCCAAAATACGAGAATTTGATAGCGGATGGATGAATAGATCGGAGAGCACACGTCTGAACTCCAGTCACTAATGCGCATCTCGTATGCCGT
>CAJBVU010000025.1 GCA_903959115.1 uncultured Bacteroidota bacterium | reverse complement strand
ATTAATGATAGGAATCTCTATCCCATCGAGATAAAACTTGTTCTCTGAAGGCGAACCACCGCGAATCACCACGTCATTTCTGAACCCTGGAATGCTAATTACACCCGGCAAACTCTGAATAATTTTACTAATATCTCTGTTTCCACCCGGATTGCGCTCAATCTCTCGAATACTCAATTTCTGTGATGATACCGGACTTTCCGCCTCTCTACGCTGTAAATTGGTTTTGCGAATATTGACTTCGCCGATACCTTGCGACAACGACTGCATCTCAATTACAACATCCGGCGATTTGTCGTACGTAAACAACATTTCAGAAGAAGATTCATTTTCATACCCCTCCAACTGGGCCGTAACCGTGTGAAACCCTGGCTCCAATCCTTGAATCACAAAACTACCATCAGCGGCTGTTAGCACTTTATCGGTAGACTTATCTACACTCACACTCACATTAGATAAGGGTTTACGACTCGATAAATCCATAACCCGACCCTTAATCACTACCTGTGCATGCAAAACATCATAAGCAAGCAAACTCAAAAAGATAAACAAAACTCTCATGAAAAATTAAACAAAATAAAAAGGAAAGGGTTTGTGGTTCATAAAAAAAACTAAAAATATCACCGGCAAAACGCAAAAAACCACCCCATCCAGGAGCGCTCTTTATAAAATGTGCATGAAATGTCGGCCATTTCGTCATAATTACTGCTTGGCAAGATTTTCGCTAACCCAAATAAACCTTAAATTCGCACACTCATCATGTTTGGAAATATCTTAAAATCGTTCTCGAAATTGCTCGGCGGAACCTCTGCCGAAAAAGCATTAAAGGAAATAGATCCAATTGTGGATCAAATCAATGAGTTTTTTGCTGAATACAAATCGTTGAGCAACGACCAACTGCGCGGCAAAACGGATGAATTTGTTGGCAGGATCAACGAGCATTTGTTGGAAATCGACACGGAGATTAATGACTTAAAAACCCAACTCTCTACAGCGGAAGAATCGGATGTTGAGTTGCGCGACGAGATTTTTGGCAATTTAGACGCCATCGAAAAACGCAGAGACGCCGCCTTAGAAGAGATTTTAGTGGAAATTCTACCGGAAGCTTTCGCAACCGTGAAGGAAACTGCTAGACGATTCACTGAAAATGACGTCGTTGTAGCCAAAGCGAATGACTTAGACAGAGAATTGGCATTAAAACATGCACACATCACCATTGAGAACGACCTAGTAAGTTATAAAAACGAATGGACGGCCGCTGGCGGAAAAATCCGTTGGAATATGGTACACTACGATGTTCAGTTGATTGGTGGTATCGCTCTACATCGCGGAAAAATTTCTGAAATGGCAACGGGGGAAGGAAAAACGCTGGTAAGTACGCTACCTGCCTACCTCAACGCCTTAGGAAAACGAGGTGTCCACATGGTTACCGTAAATGAATACTTGGCACGTCGTGACAGCGAATGGAATGCGCCCTTGTTTAACTTTTTGGGACTTAGCGTTGATTGCCTAGAGCACCACAGACCCAATAGCAATGAGCGTAGATTGGCTTATTTGGCCGACATCACCTACGGAACGAACAACGAATTTGGTTTTGATTATCTGCGCGACAATATGGCACATACGCCAGAGGAGCAGGTTCAACGCAAACATCATTATGCGATGATTGACGAGGCGGACAGCGTATTGATTGACGATGCGAGAACGCCGTTGATTATTTCTGGACCTACACCCAAAGGCGATATCCAACAGTTTGAAGCCCTTAAACCCCGCATCGAGAAATTGGTTGAAGCCCAAAAACGATTTGTCAATTCTGCTTTGGTTGAAGCAAAAAAATTGATTGCCGCAGGAAACAACGGACACAAAGAAGGAGAAGGTGGACTTGCCTTATTGCGTGCCCACAGAGGTTTACCAAAGAACAAAGCGATCATTAAATTATTGGGTGAAAGCGGCGTAAGAGGAACCCTCACAAAAACAGAAAATTACTACATGCAGGATCAGCAAAAGGAAATGCCCTTGGCTGATTTACCGCTGTATTTTACCATCGATGAAAAATCAAACAGTGTTGATTTAACAGAAAAAGGTCTTGAATTGATAACCCAAGGCGAGGAAGATCCAAATTTCTTTGTTCTACCCGATGTAGGCTCAGCGATGGCTGACATCGAAAAAAGTGCAGTCTCAGACAAGGAGAAATTGGCATTAAAAGATACGTTGATGCAAGAATTTGCTGAGAAAAGCGAGCGCATTCACTCGGTGCAACAGTTGTTAAAAGCTTATACTTTATTTGAACGCGATGTGGAATACATCTTGGCCGATAGCAAAGTAAAAATCGTTGATGAGCAAACAGGTCGTGTGATGGAAGGTCGTAGATACTCAGACGGACTTCACCAAGCCATCGAGGCCAAAGAAAATGTTCGTGTGGAAGCTGCCACCCAAACCTATGCTACGATCACCCTGCAAAACTATTTCAGGATGTATCACAAGTTGGCGGGCATGACGGGTACGGCGGAGACGGAAGCCCAGGAATTATGGGACATCTACAAATTGGGCGTGATGGTAATTCCTACCAACAGAAATATTTCACGGATTGATCAAGAGGATTTGGTGTATAAATCCAAGCGCGCCAAATACAATGCGGTAATTGAAGAGGTCGTTGCGTTAAGCAGCGCAGGCCGTCCGGTACTTGTAGGTACTACTTCGGTGGAAGTGAGTGAATTGTTGAGCCGTATGCTTCGATTGCGCGGCATAAAACACAACGTTTTGAATGCCAAGCAGCATCAGAATGAAGCTGGGATTGTTGCGGAAGCAGGACTCAAAGGCGCAGTTACTATTGCTACTAACATGGCAGGTCGTGGAACAGATATCAAAATCGACGATGAAGTAAAATCATTGGGCGGTTTGGCCATCATTGGTACCGAACGTCATGATAGTCGTCGCGTTGACAGGCAGTTAAGAGGTCGTGCAGGACGTCAAGGCGATCCGGGGACTTCTCGTTTCTACGTGAGTTTGGAAGACGATTTGATGCGCATTTTCGGATCTGAAAGAGTGAGCAAATTGATGGATCGTTTTGGTTACGGCGAAGACGATGTGATCGAAAACAAGTTAATGACACAGACCATCGAACGAAACCAAAAACGCATGGAGCAGAACAACTTCGGGGTTCGTAAGCGTTTGTTGGAGTACGACGATGTGATGAACAAACAGAGAACCAACATCTATAGAATGCGCAGCAGTGCATTGTTTGGTGAGCGTTTGAGCATCGATCTAAGAAACATGCTTTATAACTGGTGTAATGAAACCGTAGCCCAATTTAAAGATTCAGGTGATTACCAAGGATTGGAAATGGAGGTTATACGAACATTGGCCATGGATTTGCCATTTGATGAGGACACTTTCCAAGGCAAAAGAGACCCAGAAGAGTTGGCAGAAATGTTGTTTGATAACCTCACACAGAGATATCACGACAAAACAGAGTCGATGCGTACCCAAGCGCTACCAGTTTTCAGAAACATTCGCACGGAACAAGGCGAGCGCATCGAAAACATCGTAGTTCCAATGACCGATGGCGTGCATAACTACCAACTTACGGTGAACATGCAAAAAGCACTAGACACGGACTGTAGAGCCATGATTCACGAGTTGGAAAAAAGTACAACTTTAGAAATTCTAGACGATGAATGGAAAGAGCATTTGCGTGAACTGGACGAATTGAAACAAAGTTCTCACAACGCGCAATATGAGCAAAAAGATCCATTGTTGATTTATAAGATTGAGAGTTTTGAATTGTTTGGAAAGATGTTGCAACGCATCAATACGCAAGTATTGGGAATGTTGTTCCGGGCACGTATTCATGCGGAAAATGAGGTTTCAGAAGCCAGACCCGCGATGAAGCGTGTTGAACCGAAAATCCAAACTTCAAGACCAGAGATGGACCTCGCGGTGGGCGGCGGTGATAACATGGAAATGCCAGCAGCCGAAATGCAGGCGCCAAAGCCGGTTCAAAACCCCATCATCAAGGATTTGAAAGTTGGCAGAAACGACCCTTGTCCTTGTGGCAGCGGAAAGAAGTTCAAAGCATGTCACGGGAAGGATTAAACAACGAACCCACCGAATCTCAAGGCAATACCCAAAGCCAATCCAGCCAAGACTTTTACATGGAAAACGGTTTCTGTGTTTTCACAGCCGATTACCATAAAAAACGAGGCTTTTGCTGCGGAAATGAATGTCGGCATTGCCCTTTCTCCCCAAAACATGAAAAAGGCGGGAAATCACTCGCGAATTTGTGAAAAACTTGGGATAAACTTCCCAAGAAAAATGAATCACTTGGAGGGTTTCAAAGCTAATTTTGCGCCGTGAACGCACCCATCCAATCTGCCCTAATTTCTGTATTTTACAAAGACGGCCTCGACGAAATCGTTAAGGCGTTACACCAAAAAAATGTCACCCTGTATTCTACCGGCGGGACAAGGAAGTTCATCGAAGATCTCGGCATCCCATGCGTTGCCGTTGAAGACATCACGGGATACCCAAGCATTTTGGGCGGAAGAGTAAAGACATTGCACCCCAAGGTTTTTGGAGGTATTTTGGCTCGCAGAGAATTGGCCCAAGACATGGAGGAAATTGCGCAGTACGAAATTCCATTGTACGATTTGGTCATGGTTGACCTATACCCTTTTGCCGAAACGGTAGCCGCGGGTGGAAGTGAGGAAGACATTATCGAAAAAATCGACATTGGCGGGGTATCGCTGATTCGCGCAGGTGCTAAGAACCATGCTCACACTACTATTATCGCCCATAAAAACGAATATTCATCTTTCTTAAAGGCTTTCAACGATGGCAATGGATCTCTTTCATTGTCGCAGAGAAAATCCTTTGCAGGTCGCGCATTTGCAGTTACCGCAGAATACGATGGCATGATCGCCGATTGGTTTGCCGGCAACAAAACCTACACCCTTCGATACGGTGAGAATCCCCATCAAAAAGGATATTTCCAAGGAAATTTGGAGTCTATATTCACCAAGCACCAAGGCAAAGAGCTGAGCTACAACAACTTACTAGATGTTGATAGCGCCGTTTGCTTATTGAACGAATTCAGCCCTTCGGCAGGCTCTACGTTTGTAATTATCAAACACAACAATGCTTGTGGCGTTGCCACTAGAGAAACCGTTTTGCAGTCGTGGACAGACGCTTTGGCGTGCGACCCCGTGAGTGCTTTTGGGGGGATATTGGCAACCAATTCCAAAGTAGATTTGGCAACAGCAACCGAAATCAACAACCTCTTTTTTGAAGTGTTGATTGCCCCGGCCTATGATGCAGATGCCCTTGAATTACTCAAAGGAAAAACCAATCGCATTGTATTGGAGACCACCGGCGAGGTTTTGCTGAAATCACCCATGACAAGAACTGCATTGAACGGCGTTTTGGTTCAAGACAGAGACTTGCTTACGGAGACAAAGTTGAACATGACGCCCGTAACAACAACGCTTCCAACCGAAGAGCAATTGAGCGACCTAGAATTCGCACTCAAACTGGTGAAGCAAACCAAAAGCAACACCATCGTATTGGTAAAAAACAAGCAACTATTGGCTAGCGGAACTGGTCAAACTTCGCGTGTTGACGCTTTGCAACAAGCCATCGAAAAAGCCAACCGTTTTGGATTTGATTTGGACGGTGCTGTAATGGCGAGCGATGCATTTTTCCCTTTCCCCGACTGTGTTGAAATCGCGGATAAATCAGGCATCAAAGCAGTTGTTCAACCCGGTGGTAGCGTGAAAGATCAATTGTCTGTAGACTATTGCAATCAGAACAATATCGCAATGACAATTACTGGCGTAAGACATTTCAAACACTAGGCAACCAAATCCTTCACAATCACATCTTTTTGACTCCTTAGTTAGATTGGATTTCTAGATCACACATGTACAATTTACTCAAATCACTATTTTTTCTGCTATCGCCTGAAGTGGCGCATGAATTCGCATTAAAAAGCTTGAGTGTTTTGCTCAAAATCCCAATAATTGGCGCTTGGATCAGAAAAAGTTTCAAGCCCCTAAATTCCCAACCCGTTGTAATTAAAGGCGTCACCTTCCCCAACACCATTGGTTTGGCGGCAGGATTCGACAAAAATGCCAAATGGTTGTATCTTCTGAAAGATTTGGGATTTGGACACGTAGAAATAGGAACTGTTACCCCGCTTCCGCAACCCGGAAACCCCGCTCCGCGCCTATTTCGCTTACCGCAAGACAACGCGCTAATTAACAGAATGGGCTTCAACAACGATGGAATAGACGCCGTAGTGGAGCGCCTAAAAAAACGTCCCGCTGGTTTGGTAGTTGGCGGAAACATCGGCAAAAATAAAATCACACCCAACGAAGAAGCGATAAACGATTATACCATTGCTTTTGATGCGATATACGACCACGTAGACTATTTGGTTGTCAATATTTCATCTCCCAACACACCGGGACTCAGAGACCTTCAAGAGGACAAGTTTATTACTAGCCTTTTCGAAAAACTTCAATCCATTAGAACATCGAAACACATTTGGAAGCCGATTTTTCTGAAAATCGCCCCCGATTTCAATCAAACCCAAATCCATTCTCTTATAGAAACGATCAAAAAGGCGAATGTAGACGGGGTGATTGCTACCAATACTACCATTGATCGATCCAACTTGCAGACATCGAACAAGACAGTCGAGAATATGGGTGCGGGCGGACTCAGCGGCAAGCCTCTCTTTGAAGCAAGCAATACCATTCTTGGATTTCTTGCGATGGAACTGGGCGAAATTCCCCTGATTGGTGTGGGTGGTGTATTCACAAAAGAAGACTATGAGCAAAAAATCTCAATGGGTGCTAGTTTGGTTCAAGTATATACCGGCTTCATCTACGTGGGCCCTAGAATCGTCAGAAAAATCCTATCTTAGCGATTCCACCTGCATTAGTAGGTTGATGTCTAAGTGATATGTTACGACAACAGAAATTATCATCTCGTAAAGCCCCGACCCTCATAATTACTGTCGGCATTTTAATTACTTCGGGTTTCTT
>CAJBVU010000024.1 GCA_903959115.1 uncultured Bacteroidota bacterium | reverse complement strand
GTAGCGGCTAGATTGGAAGAGGGTAGAAGAAATTTAGGCAGGACCAGTATTTATGCGCCGGCTTCGGGTACGGTGACGCATTTGACATCTGAAAAGGGTGAAAGAGTGGTTGGTACGGCTCAGATGGCGGGTACGGAAATCATGCGAATATCGAATATGAATGTGATGGAAGTGCAGGTGAATGTGAATGAGAACGATATTGTTAAGATTCATCGTGGCGATAGTGCTGATGTGAAGGTGGATGCATACGACAATCGAATTTTTAAGGGTGTGGTGACGGAAGTTGCGAATTCAGCGGTGTTCAATTCAGCGCAAAATATGAGCGACCAGGTAACCAATTTTGTGGTTAAGATTCGTTTGGCACCCAGCAGCTATCCCGACTTGATTAAGAAAGGTGAGTTTCCATTTTTGCCGGGGATGACAGCCAGTGTGGATGTGAAAACGAATACAAAAGCGGGAGTGATTGCAGTTCCTATTGCGGCAGTAACGACTAGGAATCCTGTAATTGATGCTTCGGCGAAGGGTAGTGCGGTGAATGCCATGGCTAAAACGCCAACATCGGGTGTTCAAACATGGGTGTTCCTCTACAATGGCGGAAAAGCCAAGGCGGTTGAGGTGAAAACTGGACTTCAGGATTTGGATTACTACGAGGTGATTTCGGGCCTAAAAATTGGCGATGAAGTGGTTTCGGGTCCAAGTATGGCAATTGCCAAGACCTTGAATGATGGGGATCGACTGAAAAAGAAGAAATAACTTTTACACAAAATGCCAACCTATGGGGTGGGTTTCTTAGACAAAACACTATTTTTGTGGTGTTGCTAGGTTCGATTGTGGATGGCTAATTCACATCGATGAAAAGGGAACTTCGGTGAAAAACCGAGACTGTACCCGCAGCTGTAACTCCAGATCAAACTTTGTTTGATTTATATTTTGGGCATCTAACGCCACTGTGTAACAACGGGAAGGCGCCCAAGATGGAGAAGTCAGAAGACCTGCCTGATAACAACCATTGCACGCTTTCGGGATAAAGGCGCAGCGAGGAATCGGGCTTGCTTTGCGTTCCCGTATCTTCTCTCACTTTCTCGTTTGTGTGCCGATGCAATCTATGTTTGCCTTGTGCGCCATATCGCTCCTTTCTGTGGTTTCGGAAATTATTCCGAAGCTAGATTCTGTTTCAAGGAAAACGGAGGTGATAAAGCCTACCGATACTGTATTTGTTCACGTGCAGCGCATCGATTTTGCCACTTTGGGCAGGGTGGTGAGAGATTATCAGGCGGGGAGCGATGATAAATCACTGACATCAGTTCTGGGCGGTGCGGGGGTGTTTTTTAAGCAATACGGTGTTGCCGGATCAAGTACGATTTCTCGTCGCGGCGCCGATGCAAATCAAACCCAGGTGAATTGGAATGGCTTGCCGGTAAATAATGCCATGCTCGGGATGACGGATTTTAATACGCTTTTGAATTGGGGAAATACGGAAATGTTTCTTGTGGAGGGTGGTAATTCTGCCAGTGTGGGTAGTGGAAGTATGGGTGGGACGCTGTTTTTAAGAAATGGGGTCGCTTTTGGATCTTCCAAGACATTTGAACAAAAATCAAAATTGCTTAGTACCATTGGAAGTTTTGGCGAGCGCAATGT
>CAJBVU010000023.1 GCA_903959115.1 uncultured Bacteroidota bacterium | reverse complement strand
GCTACAGCTTCCATCACCGCTTCGCTCATCGTTGGGTGTGGGTGAATGCTCTTCAAAATCTCCAAACCAGTTGTCTCCAAATTACGAGCAACAACCGCTTCGATGATAATGTCCGTAACACCTTCTCCGACCATGTGACAGCCCAACCACTCGCCGTATTTCTTGTCGAAGATTACCTTCACGAAACCGTCTTTGTGACCGCCCGCAGCCGCTTTTCCGCTCGCTGAGAATGGGAACTTGCCCACCATAATGTCGTATCCTTTTTCTTTCGCTTGTGCCTCAGTGTAACCCACACTTGCCACTTCTGGATGGGTGTAAGTACAACCTGGGATGTTGCCATAGTTCAATGGGGCAGGGTGGTGACCGCAGATTGCTTCTACGCAAATGATGCCTTCCGCACTCGCTACGTGAGCCAATGCTGGTCCTGGTACGATATCGCCAATGGCGTAAACACCAGGGGCTGATGTGCGAAAGAAATCGTCGACAACCACTTTTCCTTTATCCACCTTGATGCCCATTTCTTCCAATCCCAAATTCTCTAGGTTGGTTTGAACACCGGCTGCACTCAATACGATATCAGATTCCAAGGTAACCTCACCGTTTTTGGTTTTCACGGTTACTTTGCAACGATCTTTTTTGATTTCAACGGCTTCTACGCTGCTTTCTGTCAAAATTTCGATGCCACGCTTTTTGTATACCATCGCCATCGCTTTGCTAACATCTTCGTCTTCGATTGGGAGGATGCGCGACATGAATTCTACGATAGTTACTTTGGTCCCGATGCTAGAATAGAAGTATGCGAACTCCATTCCGATAGCACCTGAGCCAATGATAATCAATTCTTTAGGCTGTTTTGGTAAAACCATCGCCTCGCGATAACCAATAACGTATTTGCCGTCAATTTTGATGTTTGGCAATTCACGACTGCGTGAACCTGTAGCCAAAATGGTGTGGTCGGCCTCGATGATTTGGGCTTTTCCATCGTCACCAGTGACAGAGATTTTGCCTTTGCCGGCCAATTTCGCAGAACCTTTGATGACTTCGATTTTGTTCTTTTTCATCAAGAAAGCAATGCCCTTGCTCATACCGTCGGCAACACCGCGCGAACGTTTAATCATTCCGTCGAAATCGACTTTATGATCTTTTACCGTGATGCCATAATCCGCTGCATGGTTGATGTAGTCGAACACCTGCGCACTTTTCAGCAACGCTTTGGTTGGGATACAACCCCAGTTCAAACACACACCGCCTAGATCGGCTTTTTCAATGATGGCAACTTTCTTGCCCAATTGGGCGGCGCGAATGGCGGCTACATAACCTCCAGGACCGCTACCGATGACTGCAATATCGAATTTCATAAATAGATGTTTCTTAAATGGTGACGCGAAGATAATAGTTTCATTTGAATCACACTTTAAACTCACTGGTTGTGTGAAAAGTAATATCCGGATATTTTTCCTCAGCCATTCTTAGGATGAATCCTGTTTCGGCTAAGAAAACGGGTTGATTGTCTTTGTCGTAGGCGATGTTGTTCTGTCGGTATTTCATAAAATCCTTCAAATCTGCTTCCGTCCCGCTCATCCAACAGGCCTTGTAGATGCTACGGGCTTCGAACCTACACTTGGCGCCGTATTCGTGTTCTAGACGATACTGAAGTACCTCAAATTGAAGTTCACCCACGGTGCCAACAAATTTCCGATTGCCTAACTCTTGGACGAACAACGATGCCAAACCTTCGTCGGTCAACTGCTGAATTCCCTTCTCCAACTGCTTGCTTTTCATAGGGTCGATGTTGATCAATTCCTTGAAAATCTCTGGAGAAAAACTTGGAATTCCCTTGAAGATGAAGCTTTCGCCCTCGGTGAGTGTATCTCCGATTTTGAAGTTTCCGGTATCGTACAAACCAACGACATCGCCTGGGTAGGCATCCTCCATGACTTCTTTGGACTGGGCCAAAAAGAGGTAGGGGTTTGCAAATTTCATCTGCTTTTCGAGGCGAACGTGTTTGAAGTTTTTATTGCGCTCAAACTTACCGGAACAAACCCTTAAAAATGCAATGCGATCGCGGTGTTTGGGGTCGAGGTTGGCGTGAATTTTAAATATAAACCCAGAAAATTTTGGTTCGTTGGGTTCTACATCGCGTTTTGTGGTGGCCCTGGGCAGTGGATTTGGCGCGATTTCGATAAAAGTATCGAGCAGCTCTTGAATTCCAAAACTATTCAGTGCCGATCCAAAGAAAACGGGGGCTGTTTTGCCTGCTAGGTAATCTTCGCTGGGGAGGTCTCCGTATACGCCTTCTATAAGTTCGGCATCGTCGCGAAGCTTGCTCGCATCTTTGGGATTGAGGATTTTGTCGAGTTGGGTATCGGCGAGGCCATTGATCTTAACGACATCATCGGCCTTTTTTGTTTTGCTACTTTCGAACAGATTTAGCGATTGGTTGTGGAGCAGGTAGACGCCTTTGAAGTCTTTTCCGCCGTTGATGGGCCAGCTCATGGGGTGCACGCCGATGTTGAGTTTGCCTTCTAGTTCTTCGAGGAGGTCGAATGGGTCTTTGCCATCGCGGTCCATTTTGTTGACGAAAACGATCACGGGGGTATTGCGCATGCGACACACTTCCATGAGTTTTTCGGTTTGTTCCTCTACGCCTTTTACGCAATCCACTACAAGGATTACGCTATCCACTGCTGTTAATGTACGATAGGTGTCTTCTGCGAAATCTTTGTGGCCGGGGGTGTCGAGGATGTTGACCCATTTGTTTTTGTAATGGAACGACATTACCGATGTGGCCACGGAGATACCTCTTTGTTTTTCAATTTCCATGAAATCGGAGGTGGTGGCTTTGGTGATTTTGTTGCTTTTTACGGCACCCGCAGTTTGGATTTGCCCACCAAAGAGAAGGAATTTCTCTGTGAGAGTGGTTTTACCAGCATCTGGGTGAGCGATGATAGCGAAGGTTTTGCGTTTTGCGATTTCGGATTCGAAGGCCATAAATAAGGCTACAAAGGTAGGGTAAAGGAGATTTCACAAAAACAAAATCCACGTTTGTAGGGAGTTGTGGATTATTATACCGAAATTTGCGGACTTTTTAACGGATAAATGTCTACACCAATTAGAAACATCGCCATTATTGCTCACGTTGACCACGGTAAAACTACCTTGGTTGATAAAATGTTACACCAAGCTCGTTTGTTCAGAGACAATCAAGAGGTTGGGGAGTTAATATTGGATAACAACGACTTAGAGCGCGAACGTGGAATTACCATCTTGGCCAAAAACGTAAGTGTTCAATGGAAGGATACGAAAATCAATATTATCGATACTCCAGGTCACTCGGATTTCGGTGGCGAGGTTGAGCGTGTATTGAACATGGCAGACGGTGTTTTGTTGTTGGTGGATGCTTTTGAAGGTCCAATGCCACAGACACGTTTTGTATTGCAGAAGGCTTTGGCTTTGGGTAAGAAAGCAATTGTGGTTATCAATAAAGTAGATAAGCCGAACTGCGATCCTGATAAGACGCATGACGATATTTTCGATTTGTTTTTCAACCTAGATGCAAACGAAGAGCAGTTGGATTTTACCACTGTTTTTGGTTCAGGTAAGCATGGTTGGTTTGGTCCAGATTACAAAAAGCCTACAGAGGATTTGACGTTCTTGATGGATACTATCTTGGAAATCATTCCTGCACCTGTAGTTAGAGAGGGTACTCCTCAGTTGCAGATAACTAGCTTGGATTATAGCAATTACACCGGTCGTATCGCAATTGGACGTCTGCACAGAGGCAATATCACTATCAACATGCCAGTAAGTTTGGTGAAGCGCGATGGAAAAATTGAAAAAACCCGTATCAAAGAATTGTTTGTATTTGATGGTTTGGGTAAGCGTAAAGTAGAGAGTGTTAAGTGTGGTGATATTTGCGCAATTACGGGAATCGAGAATTTTGAAATCGGCGATACCATTGCAGATTTTGATAGTCCAGAGGCGATGCCTTTGATGAAGATTGATGAACCTACGATGAGTATGTTGTTCACAATCAATAACAGTCCATTTTTTGGCAAAGAAGGTAAGTTTGTTACGAGTCAGAAAATTCGCGAGCGTTTGATGAAGGAGATGGAGAAGAATTTGGCTTTGCGCGTAGACGAAACCAATTCTGCCGATCAGTGGTTGGTATTTGGTCGCGGTATTCTTCACTTGGGTGTTTTGGTGGAAACCATGCGCCGCGAGGGATATGAATTGCAATTGGGTCAGCCCCGTGTGGTTTTGAAAGAAATTAACGGCAAAATCCATGAGCCTATTGAAATTTTAACCGTGGATGTGCCTGAAATGCACAGCGGAAAAGTGATTGAATATGCAAGTCAGCGCAAAGGCGAAATGATTAGCATGATGCCTAAGGGCGATATGGTTCGTTTGGAGTTTGAAATTCCTTCACGCGGTTTGATTGGTTTGAGAAACAATTTGTTGACAGCCACTCAAGGTGAAGCGATTATGGCTCACCGTTTGAAAGATTTCGAACCTTGGAAGGGTGCAATGCCAATGCGTATCAATGGCGTATTGATTAGTAAGGAAAAAGGCGCTGCAACTCCGTACAGTATGGATAAGTTGAAAGACCGCGGTACTTTCTTTATTCATCCAGGTGCTGAAGTTTACGCCGGTCAATTGATGGGTGAGCACATTAAGCCAGGCGATTTGGTAGTGAACTTGTGTACTGCCAAGCAGATGACGAATTTCCGTGCGGCGGGTAAGGACGATAATACAGTTCTGGCTCCACCACGTGAATTTTCATTGGAAGAGGCGATGGAATATATTCAGGAGGATGAGTACGTAGAAGTTACACCTGAAAACATCCGTTTGCGCAAAGTGTTCTTGGACGAAAACGAACGCAAACGTTCATCGTCTAAAATGGGCTTGGAAGCTTAATAGATAGGCATTAAATTGCCTGTTCATTATGCGGATTATCAAGGAATTTAAAGAATTTGTCAATCGTGGCAACGTGATGGATTTGGCTGTTGCTGTAATCATTGGTTCTGCTTTTCAGAACATCGTAAACAGCATCGTCAATGATCTCATCATGCCATTAATTGCTTTGGTTGGCGGATGGGCTAAGTTGGATGATCTTCGTTTTGGTCCTTTCAATTATGGGAAATTGATTGCCAATATTCTACATTTTTTGATTGTGGCTTTTGTTTTGTTTTTGGTTGTAAAGGCGCTGAATAGGGCAAAAGAAATCATTGTGAAAGAGGAAGTGGTAGAGGATAAGCCCAAGGATACCTAAGATTTTAGATATTTGCACTTAAAATGTTGTTGACGTGTTTGTTGGTGTTGTTGGGTGGGTCGGATGTGGATCCGGTGAAATTCCAATATCATCGCGACAGTAACGAACGGCGGATAATTACCTATGGGGCAGATTTTGGGCTAACGTTGTCGTTTGCCGGGTCATCGCCCAATTGGTCGAGTGGTGGTTCAAGCAACATTAATGGCAACGGTTTTGTGAATGCTTTTGCACAGGTGAAACGTCCGAATACTAGTTTCGACAACGTGTTTCGCGTGAATTTGGGTGGCGTATCCTCAAGGCAGTTAGATAATTATAACATTAGATATCGAATTTTAAAGAAAAACCTGGACAACGTCTTTTTGGATTGTAAACTGGGTCATACAATTACGGCCGAACCGGGTATGTCGATCTTTGGCGGTTTAAACTTCCAAACGCAGTTGCTTCCGGGTTATAAATATTCCAGAAACACCTTAGGTAGAGAGATTGGGACAATCAATTCTAGTTTTTTAAGTCAGGGCCAGACACAATTTGCCTTGGGGATGGAGTACAAGCCGCTGCCTACCTTTTTTATCCGTATGGGATACATCACCTTGAAACAGACGTATGTAATCAATCAGGCGCTTTATGATATCCGGAATGAGCCAGTTATTGCGCGTGTGGAGAAGGGGAAGTTTTTGAACAATCAGATGGGTGTTCAGATCCAGATGGGTATTCAGCGGGAGTTTGGCGAGCAGAAGCGGTTGGGGATGAAGTTGAATTATTTGGGGTTTGCTCCGTATGTGGCCGAGACTGCGAATTTGGATTCTCGGATTGATTTTGCTTTGGTGGCTAAGCTTACGAAATACATCAATGTGAATTACACTTTGATTTCGATTTATGATAAAGATTTGGTGCCGCCGGGGATGAGTGCTTGGCAGAATAGCTGGGTATTTGGACTCGGCTATATTTATAAGATTTGATGTTTTTGCGGGTTACGGGTGCAGCAATTTCAGGAGTTTGCCGGCGTTGATTTTGTTATTAAAGGTGGCTCCGAGTATTTCGGTGCGGTGTTCAATGTCTTTTTCGGTAAAGGGCGTTAGGAAGCAGTTTTTGATTTGATCGGCCATGAGTTTGGGCTCATCAGAGACTTGACATAGGTTTTCAAGGCCGGTTTCTTCCACCATTGGGGTATTGGCGACAATATGTCGGCCCCGGTAAAGAGCATTCAGTAACTTAAGTTTGATGCCGGTGGATTGAAAGGTCACGAGCGCATTGACATGGGCATTTCTAACCAGGGCAAAAATTTCATCGGCGGTAAGGTTGGCTTTGATTTGGATATGAGCGTATTTAGCAACCGCTTTTTGCAACATTTGCGAGGGGTTACTGCCGGCGATTATACACGACTGCGACAGTAATGGGAATACTTTCGATGCAAGATAGATAGCGGCATTGTCGTTCTCGGGGATGGACAGGTTTCCATGATAAAGCACATATTCACCTTTTCCGGTGAGGGAAGCGACATCGTTGTTGGAGTGAAAGGCGGGGATATAATGAGTATGTCCGTAGGTGGATTGGAGATAGGCTGTTTCCATCGGGGAGATTCCAGCGATGGCGTTCGCTTTATTGAGAATGGGTTCGTAATGTTGGAGGCGTTGCGCCTCGAGGAAGAAAAATTTTTGTTTGATCCAGCGGCGCTCGGCGAAGCCGAGCGCCCTATAATAATTGTGCTCTACATTGTGCGCCCGAACAACCGTAATCCGCTTCTGGATTTCAGGGTGTTGTAAATATGCTGTGGTGTGAAGGCCTTCGAATAGAATGGGGTCGTTGTCTTTTAGTAGGTTTGCTAGCAATGTTTTGCTATTTCTCGTATTGACAACAAATGGGGTGGTTCCCCAAAACGGGTTGACCCATGTTCTGCGGTAATAGTAAAAAGTTTTGTGTGTAAATGCTTCAAGCGCTGGGGCTGGCATTTTGCCTTTATACAAAAAAACATGCAAGGTGATTTCAACGCCCAAGTCATGTAAGCTTCTGATTTTGTGAAAGATGTCGGTGGCTCCCCCGTAAACCGGAGGAAAAGGAAGGTCAAATGCGATGATATGAATGCGCGGGGCCGACATTGCAAAGGGTTTAAGCGTTTGTAAAGGTCTTTGTTTTTAGTGAAAAGTTAATTCAATACTTGTTGAAAAATATTGATAAGGGTAGGTGTCTCATTTTCCCAAGTCCATTTTTCGCTCGCCAGTTTACAGTTTGATTTGATTTCATCATACAGTATTTGGTTTGTAAATAACTGATTTGCCTGTGTTATGATATCCTCTACGGTGGGTTCTGTGGGTAAACCTACTTCAAATTCCTTCATCAAAGCGAGGTATTCAGGGAATGGGTTGATTAGGGATGGTAAAAGGGCTTTGGTATAGTCAAAGAACTTATTGTTTAGCGATAAATAATAGCTGAGTCCCGCATTTTGACTCACATTATAGCCGATGTATGCTTGTTTTGTGAGTTGCGGTAGCTCATTGGGTGGAACCATCCCTAGGAATATTACTTTGTGTTCGAGGTGTAGTGATTGGGTGAGATTTCTGAGTGTTTGAGAGAGATCGCCTTCGCCTGCAAGGACGAGGATCGCAGGGATTTCTGTCATTGCGTGAATCATCGATTCCAGTCCGCGTGCTTCGTTAAGAGCTCCTTGATATAGGATAAATCGTTTTCCTTGAATTGCATTTATTTTTGATTGCCAAGCGGGCGATGGTGGATTAATGTTGTCGCTATTTAATTGATTGATCTCGGTATGAGCTTGGTATGTGGTGTTGGGATTGTCTGCTCTACTTTTAGTGGGCATATTTCTCACCACCGCAACGGGGATATTGTATTTTTCTTCAAAATATTGTGCGATGGCTGGGCCAACGGTGAAGGCGGATTTTGTGTGCTTAAATG
>CAJBVU010000022.1 GCA_903959115.1 uncultured Bacteroidota bacterium | reverse complement strand
CTCGATAACGGCATTGGGTTGAACGTTGCAGAATAGGGCCAATTTTCTGCGGATTTCTGCAGTGATTGGACGCTCAGTTCTACAAACAAGGATATCGGGTTGTACGCCCAGTTCCAACAGTTGCTTTACGCTGTGTTGGGTGGGTTTGGTTTTCAATTCACCGGCTGCGCTGAGGTAAGGGATGAGGGTAAGGTGCACCACAAGGGCGTTTTCATGACCTTCTTCCCAAAGCAATTGGCGCATGGTTTCTACGTAGGGCAAGGACTCAATATCGCCCACGGTGCCGCCGATTTCTGTAATAACGATATCAAAGTCGCCGCTATCACCAAGGATTTTCATCCTGCGTTTGATTTCGTCGGTGATGTGGGGGATGACTTGAACGGTTTTTCCCAAATAATCGCCACGACGTTCATTTTCGATCACCGTTTGATATACTCGACCGGTGGTTACGTTGTTGGCTTGTGAGCTTGGGACATTCAAAAAGCGCTCGTAGTGGCCCAAATCGAGATCGGTTTCGGCGCCATCTTCGGTTACGTAACATTCACCATGCTCGTAGGGGTTGAGTGTACCTGGATCCACATTGATATATGGATCAAACTTTTGAATGGTGGTACGAAATCCGCGTGCTTGAAGAAGTTTTGCGAGTGATGCAGCAACGATTCCTTTTCCCAAGGATGATGTTACGCCTCCCGTAACAAAGATGTATTTGGCTTTTTTCATGTTGATTTTCCCTAAAGGGAATGTGATGTTACGGGATACAAAAATAACATAAGATTAATGCGTGAATGGGAAAGTAATTCGGTAGTTTTCAACAAACGAGAGAGGGCCGCATTGCGGCCCTCTCTCGTTTTAATCTCCAGAAATAAAATCCCTGGAATTATTTTACATCCACCAATTCGGTGTCGAAAATCAAAGTGGCATTTGGAGGAATCACACCACCTGCACCTTGTTTTCCGTAGCCCAATTTAGATGGGATAATCAATTTGTATTTTGCACCTACACTCATCAAGGCAATTCCTTCATCCCAACCTGGGATTACTTGGCCTACACCCAATTTGAAATCAATGGGTTGTCCGCGCTTGTAAGAGTTATCGAATTCAGTTCCATTGTCCAACTTGCCGCTGTAATGAACGCTTACATTTTTTCCAGAAACGGCTTGAGCGCCAGTTCCCGCTTGTTCAATAACATACCACAATCCTGAGGCAGTTTGTTTTGCAGTAGGGTAAGTTGTTTTTACCCATGTTTCAAATCCTTCTGCCAAAGATTTGATGGCTGCTTCCGCTTTCGCTATATCGTCTGCTTGCATTTTCTTGAAAGTCGCATCGTCGGATTTAAATGCCTTAGCATCTTTTCCTTTACGGATGATGGTGAGTTTTTCGATTTTGTCGTCTTGGGCAATAGAATTCACGACATCCATTCCGCTCACGACATGACCAAAAACGGTATGTTTATCGTCTAGCCATGCAGTCGCAGTATGAGTGATGAAAAACTGTGAACCGTTGGTTCCAGGTCCGGCGTTAGCCATCGACAAAATACCAGGGCCAGAATGGCGAAGGCTTGACACAAATTCGTCTGCGAACTGATAACCTGGGCCACCACTTCCATTTCCTAGTGGATCGCCACCTTGAACCATGAAATTGGCAATTACACGGTGGAATTTCAAGCCATCGTAGTAAGGGGTACCGGCAGGTTTGGCAGTGTTAGAAATTGTGCCTTCGGCCAATCCAACAAAGTTGCAAACCGTAAGTGGGGTTTCTTTGTAATTCAATTGAAGCAAAATGGTGCCTTTGTTGGTGGTCATTTGTGCGTACAGGCCATCTGCCAACTGGGGCTGACCGTCTTGTTCTAAATTCTCGTTATCCATGTTGTAATTAATTGCTGTGCTGTTGCCCCAAGCCATCTGACTGAAGCTGCTAACCGCCAATGCGGCGAGGGTAGTGAGTGTATTTCTCATTGGTGTAAAATTATTTCTCGGGTTTTCTTTGGCAATTTCTGTACCACAATTTCATAACTGTGGTTGATGAGTGATTCAACGAAGGGCTTTGACAATCCTTCAAACGTAATATCGTTCCAGTGGACTTTACTCATGTGGAAAGCCCCTTTGATTTGGGGATGCTCGGCCCGCAGTTCTAAGGCTTTCTCGGGGTCGCATTTTAAGGCAATGGATTGGAACGATTCAATATCGCCCAGGCAAAACATCTTACCCGCAACCTTCCATACGATGGTTGTTTCGTTGAACGGAAATTCGGCCGTTACCATGGCTTTGGATTCACAAATTTGTTGCACCCAGTCAAAATGTTCCATGTTGTGGGAAAAATGCTGACCACAAATCTAATACTCCCCTTTAATTTTGAAAAAATTAATTACATGCGTCGTTTAATCTATTGTCTCACTTTGGTTGTTTGTGGTTGGATTCCTGCCACTGTGTATTCACAATCAGTCCAACTGCCTCCGAACAAGGCAAAGATGGATAAGAATTACCCCTTGGTTAGAAAGGTGCTGGCATCGGCCTTGGAGGTAAGAAATGGTGTCGCTTACGCCCCCATGAAAGCCAATTCCCAGATGGAGGGGTCTTCGCCATTCACGGGTATATCAATCGTATTATGGCCTGATAATCGGATTAATACGGAGCAAGGGTATAAGAATGGGTATAAGGATGGCATCTATAAGGAGCTAACGGAGAAAGGGATTTTTGTGGCCGAAGAGACTTGGGCCGATGGCAAGAAAAATGGATTCTTTAAGTATGCCGATGAAAAAACTGGGGTTGTGGTAGTGGAAGGGTATTTCAAAAACGATAGCTTAGATGGTGAAGTCAAAGGGTATTATATGAACGGTTTGCCAATGTATGTAAAGCACTACAGAGAGGGTGCGCGACAAGGTTCGGCTATTTCTTATTTTGATAATGGCAAGGTGGAGCAAATTGCCAATTTCGACAAAGACATGCCGGATGGTGCTGTGATTTCTTATTATCCGGATTCGATTTTACGATATGTGAAGGAATACAAAAAAGGATTACCTCATGGTAGATATTATTTGTTTCATCGCAATGGTTGTGCGGCCAATGAAGACTATTACAAAGATGGCAAGCACGACAGTATTTCTCGCGTATACGATGCGGTGACATGTAATTTGATTGCCGAGTCTAGATGGAAGATGGGCAAGCGAAATGGGGCGTTTATCGAATTGAACGCTTTTGGCGATACGCTTCGTATCGAAACGTTTAAGGAAGATCAGCGTGATGGTCGGTTTTTGGAAATGAAAGACGCTTGGGATGAAGCCATCAAGAAGATGAAGTTGCAGGTTGAATCTGAGGGGATGTTCGAGGATGGCGTGAGGCAGGGGCCTTGGGTTCATGGTCAGGTAAGTCATTATCAACAGCGAAGCGGGTCATATGCGGATGGAGAAATGGTTGGTCGATGGGTTTTCATGGATAACAATGGTGAGCCTTTGGTTGAGCAGGTGTACGACGATAAGGGTGAGGTGGTTAAGGAGAAGTATTTCAAATCAAAAAAGCGTTGATGGAGCTGAGGGAATTGGAAAAGACAAGCAGTATTCAGCCCTTTGTTTTGGGTCTAACAGGATTGTCGGGTGCGGGGAAAACATACTTTGTGGATGCATTAAAAGCTCGTCTGGGAGATGCGGTAACCATAGTGGGTTTTGATGATTATTATAAACCGCTGGAGATGCAGCATGTGGATGCATTTGGTGAGGCCAATTACGATTTGCCATCTGCCTTGTTTTCCGAGCGATTCCATGAGGATTTGATGAGTTTAATCGCTTACCGACCGGTGTTGATCAAGAAGTATCAGTTTGAAAATTACGACGCTCCCGATCGTACGGAAATTGTAAGTCCGGCACCAGTTTTATTGGTTGAGGGTTTGTTTGTTATGGATTACATCGCGGTGGATTCGCTGCTGGATTACCGGATTTTTATTGATTGCGACTTGGAGTTGTGTTTTCAGCGACGCAAAGACAGGGACATTAGGGAGAGGGGGATTCCGCTAAAGCGAAGTTTGCATCAATGGGAACATCATGTGATGCCGGCTTATAACAATCACATTTTACCGCATAAGGATCGCTGCGATTTGATTGTGGAAAACAACGGACCTGCAGATGAGAATGTTGCCGCAATCATTGAGCACATCCGATGTCATGCCCATCCATCGGTGTTGGCGGCAATTGGAGAAGGGCTTTCGTAAGGTTAAAGTGTGATAATTTCCGACCCGCGTAGTTGGGTGTCGTAAATGGCATAGGTGCCTGGGCCAAAAATGCCTGCAATTTCGCCAGGGTTTATCAAAAGCGCGTTGCCAAATTTCTGTTTGAGTGATTTGTGTGAATGTCCAAAGCAAACCACATCGTACCAGCCCGTTTTTACCATGGTTTTGGCGTAAAAGTGGTAGTGGGAAACACCAATTTTTACCCCATCTATCTCTAGTAAACAGTCTTCATCGCCAATGTACTCACCATACAATTTGATATTTGGGAATTGCGAAGCGATTTGGGTGAGCTTAAATCGATCGCCATCGTTGTTGCCCCAAACTGCATGAATATCAAGGCCACTCTGTCCGAGTTGCTCCATTACAAAGGGTGCGCAGAAATCGCCGCAATAGATTAATTTGGTTATGCCTTTGGCTTTGATTTGGTCGATGGCCAATTCTAAATTCTTTAGGTTGTCGTGTATGTCCGAAAAAATGGCTATTTCCATGGTTGTGGGTTAAAAAATTGATTCGAAGGTACAAAAGGCCTTTAACTTTGTAGTATATATTATGGCAATCATTATCACAGAAGAGTGTATTAACTGCGGGGCTTGCGAGCCTGAATGTCCTAACAATGCAATTTATGAGGCGGGGGTTGAGTGGGCCATTGCCGACGGTACGGGTGTTACGGGCGAGTTTTTGTTAGCCGATGGGCGGTTGGTGAATGTGGATGAAAAATTCGCGCCAGTAAGTCAGGAAGTGTATTTTATTGTTCCCGACAAATGTACTGAGTGCACGGGTTTCCATGAAGAGCCTCAATGTGCTGCGGTTTGTCCGGTAGATTGCTGTGTGCCTGATCCAGATCACGAGGAAGATGTTGCTTTGTTGTTGGATCGAAAAGAGCGATTGCATTTATAAGTATGGTGCAGCGAATCTGTCTACAGTCTTGGGTTCCGATGCGCGCTTCGAGCAGTTCGAAGAGTGAGATGGTGAGTTCGATGTTGTTTGGGGAGGTTTGCAGTGTGGTTGGGAGTGATGGGGAGTGGTTGCAGGTAAGGGCGGATTTTGATGGATATGTGGGTTGGATTCCAGAAATGTATTTGATGGATTTTTCTTCGTTTGAAAAAACAGATTGGGTTATAGTTTCCGAGTTGGGGAGTTGCTTTTTGGGCGATGCGGGGGATAAAATTTTGTTGTCGCCTGGATGCCGCGTCCCTGATTCTGGTCGGATTGTGATTGATGGAAGTATTTATTATTACCGGGGCGGGAAATTTTTGGTGGCCGGAGCCGCGGCAGCGGCGGAGGCCTTCCTCAATACTCCCTATTTGTGGGGCGGACGTTCCATTTGGGGCATAGATTGTAGTGGCTTGGTGCAAGCTGTAGGTCAGATTTTGCGAATCAATATGCCCCGTGATGCCTATCAACAAGCCCTTTGTGGTAGTCTTGAGATGTGGGATCAACGCAAGCCAGGCGACCTAGCCTATTTTGCCAATGCCGATGGGAAAGTGACCCATGTAGGAATTCTGTTAGATGATGATAGGATCATTCATGCCTACGGTAAAGTTCGCATCGACCAGTTAACGGCAAATGGTATTGTAAATGAACAGTCGGGTTTGTTGACGCATAAGTTGTTCGATATCAGAACTTGGTCCAAAATAATGTAAACTCGCCAACCAAGCCTTTATGGTAAACCCAGATAATTATATACAATTAATTCAATCAAAATCTAAGATTCATATCATACATTCAAGTAGGTATGTTTTCTTAAGAGCTTTTCTATTAATGTTTTTGGGGTTATCGTTTATTGTAGTAGCTGAAGGTCAAGCATCCTACGTGAAACCCAAGTCTGCGGTCCCTGGATATACCATGTACGTGGAAATTACTACCCCTGCGGATTTGCAATTTGTGGCGAGTAACCTCCCCAGTTTTGCACAAGTACAGCGGATTCGCGTTTCTGCCGATATCGATATTGCGCGTGTTGCGGCGGTGTTGGGAAAGCTCGATAATTTGGAAGAGGCGGTGTTGCAGCGATATCAAGGCATACTTTCTGATGAAGATTTAAGTCAGTTGGAATGGTTACATAGCTTGGTCTTGTATGTTCCGGATGGTAAAGAAGATGCTTTGTTGATGAACAAAAATTGGTCGTTGATTCCCGGTGTGACCCTGGTGTTTCAGACCGTACCTGATGATTATTCGTTTTTTAAAGATTGGAAGGCCTGTAAACGCATAAGTTTAATTGCGCCTTACAATCAGAAGGAGGCCAGTTTCGCCATCGATGCGGTGGTGGATTATTTGCCCAATACAGAAGAGCTGGGGGTATCGTTGGATCGATTGTACCATCTTCCGGTGGGGGTAAAGTCCTTGTCGAAATTGCATCGTTTGAATATCATCGACAATGCATCGTGGATGATGGAAAAAGATGTGACCTTGCTCGGCGATATGTCGATTCAGGTGGGTTACTATGAAAAGAGCATCGTAATGACAAAGCGCAATGGAGCAACGGAGGAGCAGAGTAGAATCCATCCTATTTCTTTGCATTACATGACCTCGGACCCCACTTTGCTGAGTGCCGAACAGAAGTTTATCAGTGGCTTTTTTCCGGTAATTGCATCGGCCGAGGAAGGGGAAGTGATTGATCCTTTGGCGGAGAAGTACAACGACTTTGCGCAATCAATTCCGTTGACGCCTTTGCAAGGAAAATCGCAATTCCCCAAACCAATAACGGAGCCTTTGTTGAGGGATTTTGCGGAAGGATGGTTTGAATTTTCTGGGAATAACAGTGAAGATCGTTTGTTTGCGGCCGACCAAGCCGTTGTGGTGATGGTACCAAAGGGTGGTATGGTTACGGAGGATGGAAAAGATTGGCTAGGATCCTATCGATTGAGGATAAAGGTAATGAATGATGTCCAACGTCAGATGGCCTATGCGCCTTTGCTAACTTTGGATAGCGCAGGACGTCAATATAATTTGGCGGCACCCATCGTTTTAGACATTGAGGCATTTTCGGGTAAACAGGTATTAAAAGTAAAAGAGGGTTATTTTCTTGAGGTGAGATTTGTTTGCGCTCCGGATTATAATGCTCGTTTTTATGCATGGGATGGAAAGAGAAATCGGTGGAAGAATCATTATGATTACGATTATGATTTTTCGGACGACAATATGGCGGCGATTGATTTTTATCAGTTTTATGCGGGTAGAAAGACCGCTACGGTTCAGACTTCTGTGAATGTGTCGGGATTAGAGGAGAGGATTGGTACCCAGGGGTATAATTATTTGTTGAATCCAGACGAGAGCAAGCAAGCGTTGGCTAAATTTTCCGAATTTCAAGTGGCAAGGGTTGGGGAGAAGGCTGCCAATGAAAATCAAATGGTTTTGCGCAGAGGTAGGGGTGTAATTGGGGTGAGGAAATTCCAAGGCAAAGAAGCTACAGAAAAAGGGGTGTTTGAAATGGTTTTGTACGATAAAACGGAGCTCTTATTTCCAGAGTTGAAGCCATTGAGAGATTATCCTCTTGCATTTCGGACCAATTGGGAGAAAAAAGAAGTGATGGACTTGTTTTTTAGGGTTCATAAATTCTGGGATTTCTCTTTGTATCAAAGCGGGAATCAGGTCAATATTTTGCTGAGAAGTTCAGAAGGCTTGTATCAAATCGAATTGTTGCAGCCAAAGACACGTTGGTCGGATAACCCAAAGAAAGCGAGTCGAGAACAAGTAAAATTTGAAAAGTTGATCCGACAAGTATTGGCTTTGCATTTGCAAAAGGACCATGCGTTTCAAGTATATCAAGCGCAGCAATTTCAAAAACAGTATCAGCAAACGGCGGTGTTGGCTCTGGAAACAGGTTCCCTGCCCAAAGGATTGGTTCGTAACTCATTCAAAATTCGCAGCACGGGTCGATTTGCCTGGGCATCGCCGATGTCGCCTGATTCGGTCTTGTCGCTCAATGTGGTTGTTTCAGATCAAGGCCAAGCCCCTATAGATGTTGCTCAGTTTGTTGTAGGCTATAAAAAGCCTGATGCGGTACAGGTGTTTTCAGTGCCTGTAGGGTCTAGTGCTCCCGTGATGCAGACGCGTGAATTTGCGTTGCAATTTGATCCCGCTCGAGTGGCCTTTTTTGCCGCAAAAGATACGGAAGGCAGGTTTTACGCATTGTCCGGCGATGCATTTAGAAAGCTTGAAATCAAAAATAATACATTGATGTACTTGCCTTTACAAGTGGCCGCCGAACAATTGTATACCGATGAATCGTTACGGAATTTGTTGAATTTACCCAAAAAGAAAACCACTCCATGAGTTTTAATTTGATCTTGTTGTCGTTGGCGCTGTATTTTTTTATGCTGCTTTTTGTTGGCTATATCACGGGCAAGAAGGCGAACGACAATGGTTATTTTGTTGGGAATAAACAGAGTATTTGGTGGATGGTGGCGCTGGGAATGCTCAGTGATAGTATGAGCGGGGTCTCTTTTATTTCTGTTCCTGGGGCAGTCAATGTGGCTCATTGGAGTTACATGCAGGTGGTGTTTGGTTATGTGGCGGGGTATTTTGTCATCGCTTATGTGCTTTTGCCGCTATACTATAAGCAAAATCTTACTTCCATTTATACGTATTTAGGGACTCGACTTGGCTTAGAACACCAACGTGTGGGTGCATCGTTTTTTGTTTTGTCTCGGTTGTTGGGGAGCGCAGCTCGTTTGTTTCTTACGGTTGCCGTATTACAGACCTATTTGTTTGGACCGATGGGCGTGCCCTTTTTTGTGTCGGTTATTGTGATTATCCTTTTGATTTTGGCCTACACGATGAAGGGTGGCATTAAAACACTCGTTGTTACCGATGCTTTACAGAGCGTATTTCTGATTGGGGGTGTTTTGGTTTGTGTGTTTGCCTTGGTAGATGGTTTGGAGTGGTTCGATTTTTGGCAAAAAGGTGGCGATTCTCCCTGGCATCGAATTATGTCGTCTGAAATGAGCGACGTATTCGTTTGGGATAGCAACAGCAAACTGAATTTTTGGAAGCAGTTTTTGGGCGGTGCCGCGATGTGTATTGCAATGACGGGCCTTGATCAGAATATGATGCAAAAGAATCTGAGCTGTAAGTCGCTTGGGGATGCCCAGAAAAACATGGTGACCACAGGATTGGTTGTGATGGTTGTGAATGTATTTTTCTTGAGTTTGGGGGTGATGTTACATGCGTATTTGCAAAAGTATCAAATCGCCATACCAACATTGAATGGAAAGCCTTCCACCGACGGGATTTTTCCAATGTTAGCATTGAACGGTCATTTGAATATATTTGGGGAGCCCTGGTTGGTTCCGTTTGCTTTTATGTTGGGATTGAGTGCGGCTACCTTTAGCAGTGCGGATAGTGTTTTAACCACGTTGACAACCAGCGTGTACCATGATTTTTTGGGATTTGGCGATACGGATGATACGCATTCAGATGCTTATAAGCGAAAAATAAGGCAGCGCTTGCATTTTGGATTTGCCGTTGCGCTGTTCTTTTGTATTCTGCTCTTTTACTGGCTCAATGAAAGTTCTTTGATCGATACGGTTTTGATGGTAGCGACATATACTTATGGTCCGCTGTTGGGATTGTTTGTGGTGGGAATATTTACCCGCTGGAATCCTCGTGGGGCGTGGGTTGTG